>CAZOLF010000030.1:0-2965 GCA_964580855.1 uncultured Candidatus Saccharibacteria bacterium | reverse complement strand
GCGTATTATTTTTGACTAAATTAGAGTTGATAGAAACTGACGAAATATCTATATCTAAAGAGCCCTTTTGCTCTATAGGGACAGTATTTATAATAATTTCAGCCAATTTATTCATATAAAAAGAGTATAGCAAATTATTATATTTTTGGCTTTACTGGTCTAAATAGTCTTTGCCACAACCCTGTGAGGTTTATGAACTTTATTTAATTTTTCCCCACTAGACAAACGAGTTACAAATTTAAATATGTCATCCACAAGAACAACCGAGAGTGCAACACCACAAAGCATCAACCATTCATTTAAAGCCAAAGGAGTTGTTACAAGAATTTTTTGAAAGAAAGGATTGTAAACTGCTAAACATTGCAACAATATAACAATTACAAGAGATCCCACGAGGGCTTTATTTTGAAACATATTCTTTCCTATTGCTGATGAACTCTTAGAACGACAATTCCATGCATTAAACCACTGGAATATTGCAAGTAAGGTCATGACTATAGTTCCCGCTTTGAGAGCACCTTGCGGTAGATACACCAAAAACATAAGAACGCTACCTACCATCATTACTGTACCCATAATCACCATACGAATTAACATTGATTTACTTATCAGCAACCCGCTTGTTTGGTTCAAGGTATTTTTATCAAGTAAATTCTTTTCTTTCGGTTCAAGTGATAGCGCCACGACAAGAAATCCATCTGTAACAAAGTTCAACCAAATAATTTGACTCGCAATCAGAATCATCGGGTAGCCAATAATCATTCCAACAACAAGAGTCAAGACTTCCCCAATACCCGTAGAAAAAAGATATAAAATAACTTTCTGAATACTTTGATAGATATTACGCCCTTCTTCTATCGCAGTAACAATACTCCCGAAGTTGTCATCCAGAAGAACAATATCCGAAGCTTCTTTTGCAACCTCTGTCCCCCCTTTCCCCATTGAAACTCCAAGATCAGCTGCCGCAAGTGATAATGCATCATTAACCCCGTCACCAGTCATTGCAATGATCTGACCATTTGCTCGATATAATTCAATAATACGTAATTTATCATCAGGTGAAACGCGGGCAAAAACGGTAACTTTGGGCAAAAGTTTCAAAATTTCCTTTTGACTCTTTTCATTCAAATCTTTACCTGTAAGCACTACATCTCCCTCTTTGAAAATATGGGCCTGTGTGGCAATAGCCTGTGCTGTATCGGCATAATCTCCTGTGATCATCACCACTTTTACACCAGCCTCTTGCGCGTGAGTTACTGCATCATGGACTTCATTGCGAATACCATCGCTCATACCCACAATCCCAACAAAACATAAATCCGACGAAGCACTCAATTCTACTTCCAAGGATATATCAAGTCTTATCGCAAGAGCAATCACACGTAACCCTTTTTTTGAAAAATCACTTATAGCTTTTTGTAAATTCCCTATTTTTTCATCTGTCATCGGTACTGACTTACCATCGCTCCAAATATGAGTTGATTTACTTATGATTACTTCAGGCGCACCTGTAGCAAAAATGGCCAACCCCCCCTCACTTGAATGCAATGTCATATGATATTTTGTTTCAGAAGTAAAAGGCATTTCAAATGTAAGTGGATACTCGCGAATAAGTTCATCCCGATGAAAACCAATTTTTTCTGAGAAAACTAATAGAGCTGCTTCCGTAGGATCCCCAGAAAGCCTGCGCCATTCCTTCTCCTCTTCCAAGTACGCAACACTCGCAAGAGAATTAAGTGAAGCAATTTTCCCCGCAAGTAAAATATCTGTATGATTCAAAACTTCTAGAGGTTGTCCATCTTTCAACACATCACCTTTGGGCTCGTACCCAGCACCCGTGATTTCATAAAAAGTCCCGTCTGTGTAAAGATTCTGCAACATCATTTGGTTGAAAGTTACAGTACCAGTCTTATCAACGGCAATAACCCGTGCTTGACCCAAAGCTTCAACTGCTTGCAAATTTTTAACCAAAGCATTGTGCTTACTCATTCTACGCATACCAGTCGCAAGAATTATTGTCACCACGATTGGCAACCCCTCAGGAATAACAGACACCGCTACCGCAACACTAGTAGAAAATATTTCCCGCAATTCCATTCCACGATAAAGCCCCAGAAAGAAAATAATTATCACAATAAAAAGCACACTTATAATCATAAACTTTGAAAGTTTTTTTATACTAACTTTCAGGGGAACATCCGTTTCCACATTTGCAAGCTTGGCAGATAGGATACCAATATAAGTTTCCTTGCCTGTCGCAATGGCAACAGCCTCGGCAAATCCAGACACAATATATGTACCTTTAAATAACATATTTTTTTGATCTGCAGGTGAAGAAATTGTGGAATTTATAATATCTAGAGTTTTTGATACAGGCCTCGATTCCCCAGTAAAAGCGGATTCATCTACGGTTAGTGCTGTTTGGGAAATGATCCGAGCGTCTGCAGGAACTTTATCACCTTCCTTTAAAATCAAAATGTCTCCTGGTACTATATGCTCGTCTATCAATACAACTTCCCTTTTGTCTCGTAACACAGTTGCCTGTGTTTGGACCATTTTTTGCAATGCAGAAAAAGTGTTTTGTGCTCGGCCTTCTTGGAAAGTCCCAACAACAGCATTTAGAACTAAGACAGCTAGAATTATAAGCGCGTCTACAGTATCCCCCATAAAATATATTACAAGTGATGCAAAAAGTAGGATATAAATTACTGGACTTTTGAATTGTTCAATAAAAATATTTAAAATAGTTTTCTTTGGAGGTTCCGCCAATTTATTCGGACCATACTTCTCTAATCGTAAATTCGCTTCAGGCGAAAAAAGTCCTTGGGTGTTTGTCCCAAGTTTATTATATATCTCCTCCAGAGACATTTTGTACCATTCCATATTTTATGATTGTAACATAAAATTTATAATCCTATTACACATTGTTTTTTATGTGTTTTTAGTGTATTTTATAAAGGTATAC
>CAZOLF010000029.1:0-4943 GCA_964580855.1 uncultured Candidatus Saccharibacteria bacterium | reverse complement strand
CTTCTTGGGGTTCATACAAATCACCCCCCACTAGATTTCGGTATTCATTACTTTTAAAATCTGAAAATCTCAAGGTTACATCGTAGGGGTAAAAAGCACTGGCAATTGTGGCAATACCGTAGGTAAGTTTTTCTACATAAAATGCTACTTTGTTTTCATAACCTATTGTTAAATCATCAATCTTCTTCTTTAGCTTTTTGTCGGTAAGTTTGTGGTAATCAATCAATGCATTAGGATGTACTTTGATAAAATTTGAAATAATGAATTCTTCGCGAGCCAAACCAACACCTTTATTAGGGATAGTTCTGTGTGACATTGCCAATTGTGGATCTGCAACGATCATTTTTATTGGTATATTGGGAGGAGTAAAATTTTTTAAATCATTTCTGCTGACTTTAAATTTCAGTAGTCCGTCAAAAATCTTGCCGACCTCACCTTCAGCACAAGACACTGTTACATTTTGTCCACCCTTCAAAACTTTTGTTGCATTACCTGTGCCAACAACAGCGGGCACACCAAGTTCACGCGATACAATAGCTGCGTGGCTTGTCCTACCTCCAGCATCAGTGACAATTGCGCTCGCAATTTTCATAATTGGCTCCCAATCGGGATCGGTAATTTCAGTTACCAAGACTTCGCCTTTTTTAAATTTTCCAATTTCGCTAGCATCTTTTATTAAATGTACTTTTCCTTGTCCAATTTTTGCACCCACAGATGCTCCTTGGCACAGGATCTTACCTTGTTCAGATAAACGATATTCTTCTAGGATAACCCCTTTTTTTGTCGATTCTACTGTTTCAGGACGAGCTTGCACAATAAATAACTCCTTTGTTTTTCCATCATAAGCCCATTCGATATCCATAGGACGCTTGTAGTGGTCTTCAATGAGTACTCCCCATCGGGAAAGCTTCATAATCTCTTTATCACTCAGCACAAATTTATTCTGATCATTTTTTGACACTAAGGCTTCCTTTGTAACTTCTTTACCGTCTGTACTGTAAACTAACTTTTTTTCTTTGGTTCCAAGTCTTTTGTTGATTATTGAATCAAAACCACGCTTAAGTCCTGGTTTAAAAATTATATATTCATCAGGTGTGACTACGCCTTTTACTACATATTCACCGAGCCCCCAGGAAGCATTGATAAGTACAACATCTTTGAATCCCGTTTCGGTATCAAGGGTGAACAATACACCACTTGAGCCTCGGTCACTACGCACCATTTTTTGCACAGCAACAGATAGTAAAACATTGAAATGGTCGTATCCAGTATGATGTCTGTAAGAGATTGCTCTGTTTGTAAATAAAGAAGAAAAGGCCTTTTTTATATTTTCAAGAAGTTCTTTTTCGCCGCGAACATTTAGATATGATTCTTGTTGGCCGGCAAAGGATGCATCTGGTAGATCTTCGGCAGTTGCTGAAGATCGAACAGCCACATCAAGATTTTTTGGGTTTATTTTTAAGTGTTTAGCTAGTTTGTTATATGCTCCCAATATTTCTTTTGAAAGGCTTTCCGGGAAATTGGCTCTCATGATTGCAGTTCTGACTTCATTTCCGCATTTTTCAAGCATTTTCATATTTTTTGTATCTAGGCCTTTGAGGATGTTTTTGATTTTTTGGTCTAAATTGTTTTGCTCAATAAAAAAGCGATAACTTTCTGCAGTTACCGCAAAACCATAAGGCACTTGGATTTTTTCACCTTTATGCTTCTTGCTCGCATTTGTTAGATTTTGATACATTTCACCCAAGTTGGCATTTTTCCCACCAACAATTCCAACATCATTTTTCCCAATTTCGTTAAACCATAAAATAAAAGCTTTTTCTCGAGAGTGTGTTTTTTTCATTAAAAAATATTATTCTAATAATTAGGATTAGTATATCACATATATTTGTTGTTTTGCATCAAAACCTGTGTGTGATATAATTGCAGAATAATTTTATGAATGTACCAAATGTTTCAAAAAGAGGACAAAACGTTATTTCTTCTCCAATTCGTAAGTTTTTGCCATTTATGCAAGACGCTGAAAAGCGTGGAATAAACGTATATAAACTCAATACAGGCGATCCAGACCTCGAAGTTCCGGGCCCTTTTTTTACTGAAATACAAAACTATAAGAGTAAGAATTTGCCCTATGCCCCAAGCCCCGGAATAGGCGTTCATGTATCTGCTTGGCAGAAATATTATAATCAATTTGGGGTGGATCTAACACCTCAGAGTATCATCCCAACTGTTGGGTGTGCAGAGGCAATTTTTCTAGCCTTGATGGCGACCGCTGATGTGGGGGATGAGATACTTGTATTTGAGCCTCTGTATGTTAGTTATAAATCAATGGCAGTTATGATCGGTATTACACTTGTGCCAATTACATTAAAAACATCTGACAACTTTACTTTACCAAGTACGGAAATTATTGAATCTAAAATTACCCCCAAAACAAAAGCAATTGTAATTATTAATCCTGATAATCCAACAGGAAAATTGTGGAAAGACGAAGAGTTAGATCGGATCATAAATATTGCCCAGAAAAATAATATATTTGTCATTTCCGATGAAACATATCGTGAGATTCGATTTGAGGGT
The DNA here is from genome assembly GCA_964580855.1 of uncultured Candidatus Saccharibacteria bacterium. Classification (GTDB taxonomy): domain Bacteria; phylum Patescibacteriota; class Minisyncoccia; order Phycocordibacterales; family UBA9973; genus UBA8515. The sequence continues at coordinate 2,363 of CAZOLF010000029.1, read as the reverse complement.
GAGCCTTCATGTTTACTAACTCGCAAAGATGCTCTGCAAAATATAATTGTTGTTGATAGTGTGTCTAAGAGGTTTTCTATGCCAGGGGCACGAGTTGGTTGTGTGGTTTCTTATAATGAAGAAATTATGTCATCTGTTTTGAAATTTGCTCAAGCTCGTCTATCTGTTGGGACATTAGAACAATATGGGCTTGTGCCGTTACTTGAACATTCAAAACAATATACTGATCCTGTACGTCTAGAATATGAGAAAAGGTGTGAGGTTGTCTACAATGCGTTGGCGGATGTGCCTGGTGTGGTGGTAAATAGACCTTATGGTGCATTTTATTTGTATGTTGCACTTCCTATTGATTCAGCAGAAGAATTTGTAAAGTTTTTGATTAGAGATTTTTCTGATAATAATGAAACTGTAATGATTTCTCCAATGGCAGACTTTTATATCACTCCTGGTCTTGGATTCAACGAAATACGTATTGCCTATGTGCTTAACTCAGAAAAATTAAAGCGTGCAATGGATATTCTCAAGAAGGGATTACAAGCTTATTTGGGAAAGAGCGTTTAATATGAAAATACAAAAAGTTCACGCTCGACAAATTATCGATTCTCGTGGCAATCCAACGGTTGAAGTTGACGTCACTCTTGAAAATGGATTTTTGGGGAGGGCCTCTGTGCCATCAGGAGCTTCAACGGGAACAAATGAAGCCCTTGAGCTTCGTGACCACAATTTGGAATCTTTCGGAGGGAAGAGTGTTTTTATGGCTGTTAAATACGTGAATACTGAAATTGCACAAAAGCTTATTGGGATGGATGCGAGTAATCAAAAAATAATTGATGATACATTAATAGCTCTTGATGGAACCCCTAACAAATCTCGTTTTGGGGCAAATGCCATCTTGGGTGTGTCTCTAGCGATTGCAAAAGCTGTAGCCCAAGCACAAAATATTCCATTATATAGATACATTCAAAAGGTTGGAGGGAATGAAAAAGAATTTACCTTACCTGTACCGATGGTGAATATTATAAACGGAGGCAAGCATGCACATGGATCAACTGACATCCAAGAATTTATGATTATGCCAATTGGGGCAAAATCCTTTTCGAACGCAATAGAAATGTGCGTAAACGTTTTTCATTCTCTTGGTAAAGTTCTAACTGAAAATAATTATGGCACAACTGTGGGAGATGAAGGTGGATATGCTCCCGCTGTTAAAAACGGAAACAAGGAAGCTCTAAGTCTCATAAAAACTGCCGTGGAAAAAGCAGGGCTTATCCTTGGTCAAGATATATATTTTGCATTGGATGTTGCGTCATCAGAGCTTTATGAAGATGGAAGTTATCATTTAAAAACAGAAAATAAAAAACTCAACGCTTCTGAAATGATCGAATGGTATAAAGATTTATCCAAAGAATATCCAATTTTCTCAATTGAAGATGGGCTTGCTGAAAATGATTGGGATTCTTGGCAAAAGCTTACGAGTTTACTTGGGGACACCACTCAACTTGTTGGAGATGATTTGCTTGTAACTAATACTGAATTTATTAAGCGTGGTATTCTAGAAAAGTCTTGTAACGCAGTGCTTGTGAAGCTTAATCAAATTGGCACACTCACTGAAACTATTAATGCGGTAAATATGGCTGATGACGCTCGATGGGCTTCGGTTATATCACATCGTTCTGGGGAAACAGAAGATACTACAATTGCACATCTTGCCGTTGGTCTTTCAACTGGGCAAATAAAAACAGGATCAATGTCGCGTACGGATAGAATGGCAAAATATAATGAGTTATTGAGAATTGAAGAGATGTTGGGAGAGAAGGCTGTCTATGCAGGTACCAGTATCCTTTCTAAATAAATAATGGACCCAAAAAAGAAAAAACAAATAGCACTAATCGTACTCGATGGATGGGGTCACCGCGAAGAAACTGAGTTTAATGCAATAGCGGAAGCCAAAACTCCTTTCTTTAATTCGCTGTGGCAAGAATACCCTCATACCACTCTTTCCGCCTCAGAAGAGGAGGTTGGGTTGCCAATTGGCCAAATAGGAAATAGTGAAATTGGTCATATGACGATCGGTGCTGGTCGGGTAATTGATACAGATCTTGTACGGATAAATAAAAGTATAAAAGACGGAACATTTTCTAGAAATATAGCGTTCCAAAAAGTTTTCAACCATGTCAATAAAAATGAGTCGACCCTACATTTAATGGGTCTTGTGTCGAACGGGGGGATCCATAGTTATGATGCACACCTTCACGCAATTTTAAAATCCGCCAAAGATAATGGTATAAACAATGTTGCAATACACGTGTTTACTGATGGTCGGGATACTCCTCCACAAAGTGCAAAGAATTATTTAGAGAAAT
>CAZOLF010000028.1:322-6803 GCA_964580855.1 uncultured Candidatus Saccharibacteria bacterium | reverse complement strand
GGTTTGTAATAAAAATCCCCGCCAAATCGGGGATTTTTACTTTGTGGGTTATCCACACATAAAAACATTGACGTCAAGTCGGGTAGATGCTATAAACAAAATATGAATACATTTCATGCACAAATCAACAACCGACGACGAGCGACCTACAATTTGAGGGCGCTTGAGAGTGTTTGTGTAAAAAAATAAAATCTCCTAAATTCTAAAAATACGAATTTTCAAAAGCGACCTCAAAAAATAGGTCGCTTTTGTTATAGGTAAAAGAACTCCCTATAAGTAGTTCTTTAAAAATTAAATAAAACGAAGTGCAAAAGAAAAAACTAATCATCGTAGGTTGTGGGCCAAAGGCTCTCAACATTCTCGCAAAAGCTGAAGCTTTAAAACATTTTGGATGGGAAGTCCCAGAAATTATTGTTTTAGAAAAAGGCTCAGTTGGTTCTAATTGGTCAGGTAGCAATGGCTATACTGATGGTAAAGGAATACTTGGTATTTCTCCTCTAAAAACTTTCAACTACCCATCGAATTCAATTTTTGGGGAAGATGTTGCAAAGTACATGGATAAATTTTCATTCAAAAATTCTTTTCCATTTGATAATGGTTATGAAAAATGGGTTGATGGTGGAATGAATTGGATTACGCATGAGCAATTTGCTCAGTATCTATGGTGGATAAGCTATCATTTTGAGAAAAATATCTACGAAAATTCTATTGTTACAAAAGTAACACATAAAGATAATATTTGGAATGTTGAGTACGAAACACATGGCAAGACTTACCGTCTTGTTTCAGATGGTCTTGTTTTTACAGGACCAGGAGAAGTAGACAATCCATTTAATATTAAACCGAATGGTGTTAATGTCTTTGATGCAAAAAATTGGTGGAATGAAAAAGAAAAATTCCATAATTTGCATGGAAGTGTTGCTTTGATCGGAGGTGGAATATCAGCGGGTTCGATATTTGAATCGATTTTGGCGGATAAACGAAGTTACTCTAGAATTGATTGGTACACACGAAGAGGTCTATTTACAAGAAGTGAGAACTTTGCAAATAATCAAAGATTCTCTCATCCTGAATTATGGCAACAAATACCTATTGAAACAAGAAAAAACTTTATTTCATCTACCGATAGAGGGTCGATTGATTCTACTACACACAAAGCTATGTCCGATTGTGGAGATTATTTACAAGAAATTATTTGTGATATATCTAGTGTTGAGGAGGCAGACGGCAAAATCAGGATACTTTTCAAAGACGGTTTAGGTCAGAAAGCAAGGCTATACGACAAGATTGTTTTGTGTACAGGTTTTAATAATACAGATTTTCTGAAATTAACTAACACTGATACTCAAAGTCATTTAAGTTATGGTCTAGAAAATTCTATAGAACCTGATCTTTCAGTAAAAGATTTTATCCCTAAATTACATTTACCAATGCTATCTGCAATCAATGTTGGAATCGGTTGTGCGACGCTCGGTAGTCCATCTACCATGTCAGATCGTCTACTATCATCTTGGGTTACAAAAGATCCAAAGTTGGAAGTAAACGATAAAGTACATGTCGTAAGCGGTAGCTCGAAAGGAGATTCACTGATTGCGGCTAGAAACCTACTCATTGACGAGGTGGTTGTTGCTGGCTATCCAACTAGCTTTTTGAACCAAAGAACAAAAAATTCTGTTCAAATCAGTATTGATCTACACATCGAACCATCTTATTTATTTGTAAAAGCAAATCATAGCTGTAATCCTAATTGCGGTGTTGAGTTGAATAAATTTGGCGGATATTCATTGCGTTCATTGCGTAGAATTGAAAGAGGCGAGGAGATAACCTGGGATTATGCTATGACTGAATGGGAATCTATTGCACTCGAGAATAAGAAATGCCAATGCGGAAGTTCAAACTGCCGTGGAGTGATAGGTGGGTATAAAAACTTACCTGACTCCATAAAGGACAAATACAGAGAATTAGAATGTATAGCACCTTACTTAAAATTGTACCTTTAAATTTAAAAAGCCCTGAGATCAAAAATCCAGGGTTTTTTACTTGCTCGGGTTATCCACATATTGCGAAATTCTGAGAAAAGTATATATTTATAAAAAATTTATAATATCATGAGTGAACTAAACGTAAAACAGGAAACATTAGCAGCCACTTTGGCTGTAAGTAATCAAACATTGAAGAGTGTGATTCATGTACGAAAGCTTATCATCGCAGAAATTTTTAAAGAGATAGAGTCCAGAGCACCTGGTTGGCTGATACCTACCTTGAATTTAATAGACGATAAATGTGTTCACGGAAATTTTGATATTTCTGAAGAAAATTTTATTGTTAAAAATTTGATTGACAAGGTATCTTTATTTCCAGAAAAAGAATCTAAAAGGGTAAATCTTGGTGAGCTTAGCAACACACCTGTCGGAAAAGCTTATGAACTTAGAAAAAACTATTGGCACCCTGCAAATAGAGATAAAGTTCAATGTATTATTGATGAACTTTTTTTAGAATTTAAAATATCTATAAAAATTGAACCTCTTGATGAGGGGTATCTTTTTTTTAGTTTATCTAAAATTTATTAGGTTCAAAACCCAACTATGTCAAAAGGCCCTACATTTAAATTGTAGGGCCTTTTTTCTATATCTATCTTTACATATCCCCACATTATGCTATTATATACAAATTAGTATTTTTTATAGAGCCGTGCAGATAGCACTCTCTCTATTTTTTAAGAAATGAACAAAAACATATCCGCTTCCCGGAAATTGTGGAAGCTCGGAGCCAAGGAATGGAATACTCAATATTTTGATTTCAACAAAGATGGAGATCTAATCATTAAAGAAGGCCACAATGTATACAATGTACGTTATTTAGCCGAGAAATTTGGCACATCGTTACGAATTCTAATGCCATTTATCATCGAAGAGCGCTTGGAGGATTTCCTTGACCTAAATGCAGTGCTTTGCAAGAAAATTGGTTACCAAGGAAAATTCTTTTACCATTATCCAATGAAAGTGAACCAAAACAAAGAAGTTGTGATGGCGCTCGTCGGTGAAGGTGCGCATCTAGAGACTACTTCATATAATGATTTATTTCTAATTAAAAAGATGCTTGAGCAAGAGTCGTTCAACCCCGCACTCCGTATTATGTGCAATGGGCCAAAGACTGATAAATACATGAATCTCATTGATGACCTCCAGCATAAAGGAGTCAAGATATTTCCATTAATTGAAGGACCAAACGAGCTTAAATTCCTCCAACATTCAAAATATGATGTTGGCATTAGACTCGCAATGAATTTAAAAGTAAATTCTCGCTGGAACAAACCGATCAATCGATTCGGTTTTGAAGCAAGAGAAATTCTTTCAATGGGTAGCTTCAAAAATCTTAAAATTCTCCACTATCATATTGGAGGACAGATTGAAACATTATCGGATATATTGGTGCCAATCAAGTATGCTCTAGATGTATATTTTAAATTGAAACAAAAGAATCCATCACTTGATACGCTAGATATTGGAGGTGGAATGCCATTACCTTTTACTCGCAAGAAAAGCTATGCAGTTGATAAATTAATGGAGAAAATATTTACCTTGTTAAAAAAAGAAGCAGATAAGCATGGTGTCCCACATCCAAACCTAATCTGTGAATGGGGAAGCTTCATTGTGGCTCCGTCTCAGCTTACAATATTTAAAATTATTGATACGAAACTTGTGTCGAACAAAAAAACTGACGCTAAAAAATGGTATGTTATTGATGGTAGCTTTATGAATGATCTCAAAGATACTTGGGCTATTGGGCAAAAATGGGCTTTGGCGCCAGTTTCTGTAAAGCAAGATACCGACATGACAGATGTATGGTTTGCAGGATCAAGTTGTGATTCAGATGATGTATATAATGGAGTTGATGGTTCTGTTTCATTTCCTGAATACAATTCAAGCCATGCAGAAAGCGATCCACTGTACGTCGCATTCTTTGATACGGGTGCATACCAAGACCCTCTGTCATCACACCATTGTTTGCTTTCTGCTCCTGCAAAAATTACTCTTCAAAATGGACACATTGTTCTTGCTCGCAAGCGTGAAAGCCCAGAGGAAGTTGGTAAAAATTTTGGATGGTAATTTAATAAATATTAGAATAAATATATGCAAAATAATAATCTTTCAACTTTAGAATTCGTCTTAAAAAATTACAAGAATTTCAACGCTCGTGCTACTCGCGATGCACTGATAGCTTATTGGCGCCATGTCGAGAAAGGTGGCAAAATGTTCTGGGCAGTGGCTGGGGCAATGTCATCTGCACAGCTCGGCATTACAATTGCACCTGCAATCCGTGCAGGGCTAATACATGGTATGTCTGTTACAGGTGCGAACCTCGAGGAGTCACTATTCCGCCTAGTAGCTCACAACCATTACAAGGATTTCCCAGATTACCGATATTTTACAAAAGAAGATGATACAAAAATCTTGGAGGATCGTATGCGCCGTGTTACAGACACAAGTATTCCCGAAGATGAAGCCTTTCGCGCTGTGGAGAAGCATATTGTCCCAATGTGGGAGGAGGCTACAAAGAATGGCACACGGAAATTTTGGCATGAATATTTCTATGATCTTATTCAGATGATTGATAAGGAAAAGCACCAAGGTAATGCAGATGAGTGCTGGCTACTTGCAGCTGCGCAGAATAATATCCCAATAGTTGTACCTGGGTATGAGGATTCCACATTCGGAAACATTTTTGCATCTCATGTGAAGCATGGAGATGCAAGCGCATCAATTGCAAAAAGTGGTATTGAATATATGGGAGAATTCTATGATCAGTATCAAAAATTGTCGGAAGGTGAGGGGATTGGATTCTTCCAAATTGGTGGAGGAATTGCCGGAGATTTCCCAATCTGTGTTGTGCCATCTCTGAAATATGATATGGAATTACCGGCCAAACCTTGGGCATACTTCTGCCAGATCTCTGACTCTACAACATCTTATGGTTCATACTCTGGTGCAACTCCAAACGAGAAGATTACATGGGATAAGCTCACTCAAGACACCCCAATGTTCGTAGTCGAGTCCGATGCAACAATAGTTGCACCTCTAATGCTCCAAGCCTTGCTAGAAATGAAAGCAAACCCAAAAGAAGCTAATGATTTAATTGCAAAATACACCTTATAATTTATGGATTCTTTTATTAAAGAAATTGCAATAAAAGGAGGAGAAATTGTAGGTAAAAAGTTCGGAAAAATTGGAGTCAAATATACAAAGAAAGATGCAAAGGATGTTGTAACAGAAGCAGATATTCTCGCTAATAAATTTATAACGAATGCTATAAAGAAAAAGTATCCAAGTCATTCTATTATCTCAGAAGAAGCTGATAAGGAAATAAAAAATTCTGATTATTGTTGGATTATTGATCCAGTTGACGGGACATTAAATTTTACAACTAATGTTCCACTTTTTGGGACAATGATTGGACTTGCATATAAAGGTGAGATGATTCTTTCTGCAATATATTTTCCTTGTTCAAAAGAATTACTTTTTGCCAAACGAGGCAAAGGGGTATATTTGAATGGTAAAAGAGCGTATTGCTCAAAACAAAAAAAATGGGAAGAATCTTATGGGGTTATTTCTGTATTATTAAGACGCAGTGCGCCAATTATTTTTAACTTATCAAAAAGAAACATTCAAAAAATGTGGGTAGGAGCTTTTGGTTCCTCTGCTGTTGATGCTTTGTATGTGGCAACAGGTCGCAGAGACTGGCAATTTATTCAGCAGACTGAAATATGGGATAGGGTAATACCAGCCTTTATTATGGAAGAATCTGGATGCAAAGTTACCACTCCAGAAGGGAAGAAGTGGACTTTAGAGGACGAGGACATTGTTGTAGCAAATAAATATTTACATAAAACTTTACTTAAAGTTATAAAGACCAAGCAAAACAATTAATTTTTATATTAAAACTATATATTGACAAATTGTCAATAATATGATAGACTAGTCCCATAAAGTTCATATGGGACTTTTTTATTTTTAAGCTTATTTTATAAGCATATATTTATGAAAAAAATCAATAAATCACTAGCTCTATTGCTGATTATAACTATATTTTCACCAAGTTTAGTTGTTTTTGCTGATGATACACTAACAGCAGAAATCATACCCGAAATCTCAATAGAAACTACAGCAGAAGTAAATCTCGAACCACAGACTCAAACAGAAATAACTCTAGAAGCTATACCAGTAACTGAACTTTCAATCTCATCTGAATCCACAATTCCTACAAACGAAACTCAAATTTCAGCAACAACTATCGTTCCAAATACTGCAAGTGCATTTACTTTCCAAACAGACAAAGCGTCTTACATTTTAGGAGAGACTGTAACAGTAAAAGTTAAATTAAATGCATCTGGTGCAAGTGTTAATTCGATTATATCTCAAATTGGTTTTTCTGGTGACAAATTAGAAATAGAATCTATCATAACTGGAGATGTTGTAACACT
>CAZOLF010000028.1:0-312 GCA_964580855.1 uncultured Candidatus Saccharibacteria bacterium | reverse complement strand
ATCTGGTGTAATTACAAATAGTTATAGCGGAACAGATGGACTGATACTGACAGTTACTTTTAAATCCATTTCATCGGGAAATGCAGAAATTAAATTTAATACACTTTTTGTTCAGGGCTCAGATTTGCAAAATTTGAATATGACCGATCCTTTTAATAGTCATTATTTTACAATAGAGGATGATTTTTTGGTTAATATTACAGGGTTTTCAGATGATACAGGAATATCAGATAGTGACAATACCACAATGGATAACACACCAACATTTACTGGTACTGCAATTCCAGATTCAACAGTCAATATACAAATCAT
>CAZOLF010000027.1:4327-6980 GCA_964580855.1 uncultured Candidatus Saccharibacteria bacterium | reverse complement strand
CTGTTGTAATTGACCACTCTACCACCGACGCAGATTACTTACACGCTTGAGTATACACACTTTTTCTTATATTTTCAAGATATATCTTATAAAAATTGGATATTGTATTCAAATGTTGGTTTTTATATTGCATAAAACTTTTGCAAAAATTATTATCTTTATGTATACTTATGGGCATAAAGGTATTTTTGTCTTTATTTTATTATGTATTTTTTAAATTAATTTTTGCAAGAATCATGAAAATAGCACTACTTTGTGGGGGGCCATCACTAGAAAGAGGTATATCACTTAACTCAGCTCGAAGTGTTATGGATCATTTAGAGAGTACAGATATTGAAATAGTCCCAATTTATTTTGATCACAAAAAAAAGCCTTACCAAATTTCTACAGGGCAGCTTTATTCTAATACACCGTCTGATTTTGATTTTAAGTTACAAGAAACAGGCAAGCCTCTGTCTCTGAAATCGTTATTAAATTTATTAAGGAAAGTTGATATTGTTTTTCCTGTAATGCATGGGGCATATGGTGAGGATGGAACAATCCAAGCATATCTAGAGAAAAATCATATTCCATTTATTGGTTCACCAAGCGTTGCTTGCAAAAAGGCTTTCGATAAATACAGAGCTAATGAGTTGATCAAAGAGCAGGGGTTCTATGTTTTGCCATCTACTGTGTTAAAAATTTATGCGAATGATCATCGTAAAATTATAGATGACTTTTTTAAAAAGAATAATCTCAAGCGTGTTATTGTAAAACCAGCATCTGGGGGTTCAAGTATCGGAGTTTTTTCTGCTAATAGTGTAGATGAGGCTCTTGAGGCGACAGAGTCTATTTTTTCAAAAAGAATGGACACTAGAGTTGTTATAGAGCCTTTTGCCGAGGGGATTGAATTTACAATTATATTGCTTGAGAACCGGTTCAATCAAGCTGTGGCGATTCTCCCTACAGAGATCGAGGTAGATTACAAAGAAAATCAGTTTTTTGACTTTAGGAAAAAGTATTTACCAACACGCCACGTTACATATCATTGCCCACCACGCTTTTCTAATGAAGTAATCGAAAAAATCCAAATCCAAGCCGAGCAACTTTTTAGTGTACTTGGAATGCGTGATTTTGCACGCTTTGATGGCTGGGTATTTCCTGATGGTAATATTTGGTTTTCGGATTTTAATCCTATTTCAGGGATGGAGCAGAATAGCTTTCTTTTCCAACAGTCATCGCGAATAGGCTTTTCACACAGAGAGCTTCTTTCTTTTATTTTAAAAAACGCTTGTCGTCGTAATAATATTCCTTTACCAAAAGAGAACAAACAAATAGTTAAAGGTAAAGACCTTGCTGTTTTGTTTGGTGGCAATACCGCAGAGAAGCAAGTCTCATTAATGAGTGGCACAAATGTATGGCTCAAACTTCGTACATCGAAGATCTATAATCCTATACCATATGTTTTAGGCTTCGAAAATGATGTGTGGGAATTGCCGTATGGGTTAATTTTGAATCATACCGTTGAAGAGATTATTGAAAACGCACAAAGAGGAGCAAAAGACATGGTTCGTCTGAAATTTTTAACAGAAAAGGCTCGTTATAAACTGGCGTTGAAAGGAGATGAAACTTCAGAAACTTCCTTTGCTCCTCGCAGATATTCCCTAAATGAATTTATCAAAAAACAAAAATTTATCTTTCTTGGTCTACATGGTGGAATGGGGGAAGATGGAACTATACAGAGATTGCTTGAGAAAAACAAAATAAAATATAATGGTTCAAACAGTGAAGTGTCTCACTTGTGTATGGATAAATTTGATACAGCTCTAGCTATAAATAAATTAAAAATTCCTGGAGTTCATACTGCAAATCAAGAACTTGTAAAAGTATCTGAATTAAAAGATTCAAATGTTCTGTGGATGCAACTTCTAAAAAAATTAAAGGCGAAAACAATTATAGTAAAGCCACTTGCTGATGGGTGTTCTGCTGGAATTGTGAGATTGTTTAATGCAGGGGACTTATCAACTTATATTAATTTAATAAAATCTGGAAGTTCACATATCAAGCCGAATACATTTAAAAATCAAACAGAAATTGTAGATATGCCTACCGGAAAAGTTGAGGAACTTCTATTTGAGAATTTTATCGAAACAGACAGTTTGAAAATCAAAGGCGCAAAGTTAATTTATAATAAAAAAAGTGGGTGGATTGAAGTTACAACTGGTGTATATGGGTTACAGGATAAAATAAAAGTAATGAATCCGAGTATTACGGTGGCGGAAGGCGAAGTTCTGTCAGTAGAGGAAAAATTCCAAGGTGGAACAGGGGTCAACATTACTCCACCACCATCATCAATTATACGAAAAAATATTCTCAAAAAGATAAAGGAAAAACTTGGTAAAATTGCAAAAGGTGTAGGAATCGAAGGCTATGCTCGTATTGATACATTTGTGAATACAAAAACTGGAGATGTGAGTGTTATTGAAATAAATACATTACCAGGCCTTACACCCTCGACTGTAATCTACCACCAAGCACTTGCCGAAAATCCACCAATGCATCCAACACAATTTTTAGAACAATTAATTAGAAATAAAGGGTATTAAAATAAATAAAGAGGCCTGCAAAAAATCACAGGCCTCAATTCGGAACTCATATGATAAGCAACTTGAAT
>CAZOLF010000027.1:2770-4317 GCA_964580855.1 uncultured Candidatus Saccharibacteria bacterium | reverse complement strand
TCCTGATGCACATAAGAAATAAAACCATTTTGACACGATGGCATATAATATTGTCAATTTGGGGCAAATGTACACTTAGATGCAATTTATAACAGAAGAGTCATTTTGTCAAATATTTTTAAACATACTACATTAGTGTTAGAATAAATTTGTATGTCTTTTCAAGATGAACCACTTTCATACATAGAAATTTCGAAGAAAAATTTAGTACACAACTTCAAGCAATTTCGTGCAGTGATTGATAAGAAGACTAAAATTGCTGGAGTGATCAAAGCCAATGCTTATGGGCATGGTGATTTGGAAGTGGTAAAAATTCTTAATTCTTACGTGGATTACTTTCAAATCAATAGAGTTGAAGAATTAGAAAACGTACGAAAGATCACCAAAAAGCCAGTACTGGTATTTGGGTATGTTGGGAAAAATGATTTACATAATGCTATTAAATTAGAATGCATCCTTTCAGTATTTAATTTTGAGCATTTGCTCTTGATAAATGAAACAGCACGAAGAATGGGTAAAAAGCAGAAAGTCCATATTGCTATTGATGCACACTTGGGTCGCGAAGGATTTTTACCAAGTGAGATTGAGAAATCCATAAAAGAAATTAAAAAAATGAAAAATATAATCGTTGACGGAGTGTATGCGCACTTTGCTAATATTGAAGATTCCGCAGACTTTTCGCATGCTCAAAAACAGATCGATACTTACACTAGAGTAGTGAAAATTTTTCAAGAAAATGGTTTTACTAAAATAAAAACTCATATTTCCGCAACTTCAGGAATTCTAGCTTATGAAAAGTGGAAAGGCATTCATGATATTGCTCGGCTTGGAATTGGACTGTATGGTATGTGGCCAAGTGTGGAACTCGAGAAAACATGGAAGAAAAAAATATCGCTTAAACCTGTATTGAAATATGTGACCCACATTGCGCAGGTCAAAACTTTGCCAAAAGGGCACTCAATAGGGTACGGATTAACTTACATCACAAAAAATGAGATGCAAATTGCGGTTATACCCCAAGGCTATTCAGATGGATTAACACGCACACTCTCAAATAATGGATCTGTGCTTATAAAGGGCAAACGAGCACAAATCTTGGGCCGGATAGCTATGAATATGTTCGTCGTAGATGTATCGCATATAAAAGGAGTGAAATCTGAAGACGAAGTGGTGATACTTGGATCTCAAAAAGGCGAGGCAATTACAGCCGAAGAATTGGCAAAGAATATGGGTACGATTAATTATGAGGTTACAACCCATCTAATTCCATTGCTCCCTAGAATTGTTAAATAAGTTGCATTCCAGAGGCTTTTATAGTATGCTATATCCACTATGTCACAAGATAGACTTTTCAAATTAGCGTGTAGTTCTTGCAAGCGCATAAACTACTGGTCAAGTAAAAATAAAAAATTGGTCACTCGCAAAATCGAGCTCAAAAAATACTGCAAATGGTGTAAGAAAAATACCAAGCATAAAGAGGCGAAAAAGTAGGCTTTTAATTGAATTTTTGATACTCCAACATACTTTATTATAAATTCCAGTCCATT
>CAZOLF010000027.1:0-2760 GCA_964580855.1 uncultured Candidatus Saccharibacteria bacterium | reverse complement strand
CCATCGCCCGCATCAAATGCAGATCGAAATAATAAAATCATTAGAGAATGCCGATAAAGCTACTGGGTTGGCGATTATTATCGATGTTTTTCTGGCATTTACCACGGAAGCATACATATTTGCAAACGGTGCCGATAAGGTAATTCCTGTTTTAGATTTGGAAGAAGCTTATAAATTAAAAAAAGAAAACCCAGATTATATTCTGATGGGAGAACGAGGGGGAGTAAAACCTGAAGGTTTTGATTTCGGGAATAGTCCAACAGAAATTCTGGGGGTAGATTTTTCAGGAAAAACAATTATTCATACTACTTCAAATGGTACACGGGGTCTCTTGAATGCTTCTAATGCAGAAGTGGTTTTAGTTGGAAGTTTTGTTATGGCGGATAGTCTTGTAAGTTATATAAAGGTTAACGATTTTAAAAATATTTCCCTTGTTTCTACTTGTCCGGACACAGAAAATTATGACAACGAGGATATGTTGCTCGCGTACTATCTGAGGGATGTTTTGAATGGTAAAGAAGTAAATGAATCAGAAATCAAGAATAAGTTGGCTACTACTTCAGCACATGCATTTCTATTAAATGAAGTAGGTGTACCAAATGCAGATATTGATTTGTGTTTGGATTTTCATAGGTTTAGTTTTATAATTAAAAAAGTCACTGAAAATAATTTCATGTATTTAATAAAGGAAAATCTCTAATTATACTATGGATGAAAGAATAAAAAATTTAGAAGATAAAATAAATGCTATAGAGGAGCGTAATAAGAAAGTCGAAGCCGATAAAGCTTGGGAGGGAAGTAATTTTCGAATATTTTCACTATGCTTTATTACATTTATTATTGCGTCTTTTGTAATGTACTTTATAGGTGTGCAAAGGTATTTATTGAATGCACTAATTCCCACATTAGGATATTTCCTCTCTACCCAATCCTTACCAATGATAAAAAGGTGGTGGATAACGAAAAATATAAAATAATAAATTAAAATATGAATAAAATAATATTATTAGATTGTGATGGAACAGTGATTTTTGATCCTGAAGATGAAAGGGTTGATAGGGAAGATAAAATCAAATTATTCCCCGATAGTATAGAGTCTCTTAAATATTTAGCTGAAAACGGTTTTTCTATTATCTTGATAACAAACCAAGCAGGAATCGCAGAAGGTAGGATTAATCTTCAAGATTTTGATCGAATTAATAACAAGGTATTAGAAATGCTTGCTCCAAGTGGTATTAAAATTCTTAAAACATACATGTGCCCACACGGACCACAAGATGGATGCAATTGCCGTAAGCCAAAGCCGATGATGATTTTTCAGGCAGCGGAAGAATTTGGTATTGATTTAGCAAACACATATATGGTTGGGGATAGAGAATCTGATATTTTATCTGGTATCCATGCAGGGACTAAAACAATTTTAGTAAAGACTGCCAATGTACCTGTTGAATCAAAAGAAGCAACTTTTACTGCTCCTACTTTATTAGAGGCTGTTAAGTATATTGTAGATAATTATGTTCATTAAAAGGCTTTATAAAGCTTGCGAGATGAACAATTTCCGAATAATCCTGATTTCTGATATGATAGGGAGATAATATAAAATAAGCATAGCTCAATTATTAATTAAAATTTTTATGATAGAAGAATACAAAAAGTTTGCTCGAGATTTTGCACGTGAAGCAGGAGAGATTATACGTGAAGGGTTTTTCAAAAATTTGGATCGTACGGTAAAGGAGGATAATACCCTTGTTACTGAATACGACACGAGAGTTAATGATCTTTTGATACAAAGAGTAAAAGAGGCTTTTCCGGAGCATGCTGTGTTCGGAGAGGAAAGTAAATTTGTGGGGGCGGAAAATGCTGAATATGTGTGGACATGTGACCCCATCGATGGCACCAAGGCCTTCACGATGAGTGTGCCACTTATTACGTTGATGCTCTCTTTGGTATACAAAGGCGATCCTATTGTTGGGCTTATTTATGACCCAATATTAGATCGCATTGTAACGGCCGAGAAGGGGGAAGGAGCACTTTTCAACGATGAGAAAGTTTCGCATCCGCCTCATACCAACATTAAAAATGCGTACATAGCGTATTCAGTAAATATGAAATACAACTATGTAAACATGTTTGGTATTTGGACAGAGTTTACAAAACACAATGTTCATTTTTCTTATACCCATATTGGGATGGCGGGGTTGCTGTTAGCATCGGGTAATATTGATGCTATAGTAATGCCTTTTTTTAGTCATTACGAATTTTTAACTCTTAAACTTATTTTATCTGAAAGTGGATTTGTTATGACCAATCTTTTAGGACAACCAATTATTGATATACAAGATAAAAAGCAGGGGTTAATAATGGCCAAGCCAGAATTGCATGCAGATATTTTGCGTGTCATTGATCCAATTACCGCACCTCTTAAGTAATTTTTTATGCTGGGTAAAAATTCAGAAATAAAATATAAAGGGAAAATGTTTGAGATAGTAACATTTGAAGCAAAGCCTGGGATAGATTACGAAGTAGCTGTTCGTAGTCCGGGAGTACGTTTATTGATTGAGCATAAAAGAGGTGATGAGGTTGGTCTACTAATGACGAAAGAAATTCGTCGTGGCAGAGACCAAAATATCTTGGACTATCGATTACCAGGTGGTAAGGTTTTTGAAAATCTTGAGGAGTTTGATAAAGCAAAAGAAAATAATATAGATATTAGTGAGTGTGCGCTAAACGCAGCAAAGCTTGAAGCCGAGCAAGAGGCAG
>CAZOLF010000026.1:6018-7970 GCA_964580855.1 uncultured Candidatus Saccharibacteria bacterium | reverse complement strand
AGCTTATACCTCTGGGGTCCATGGTTCGAATCCATGAAGGCGGACCTTTATGAGTAGAGTAAAAAAAATTGATTTACTAATACTTTTAATTTATCCTGTATTAGGAACCGCGTTGTCATTTTTACTGAAGATAAATGCTTTTGCATCTGTTTTGATTTTTTTTGCTTTGCCAGCACTTTATTTGACATTAAAGATGCCAAGATTTGCACTAAGAGCTGGGGTCTTTTCTCTACTTGTGAGTTTCCCTTTTATTATAATCATTGACTACATTGCGCACTTAACAAATCAGTGGATTATACCAAATTCTATTTTACCGAGAATTTTTGAGTATGTAACAATCGAAGTTATTATTTGGGCCTTCTTTAATTTCTATTTTGTTATTCTGTTTTATGAATACTTTATACATGATCATTTTACTAAAATAATTTTGTATCCAAAGTTAAAATATTTATTTTTATTTAGTTTATTTTTATTTCTAACATTTCTTGGTTTTTATAATTTTGATCCCAATTTACTAAGCATAGAATATTTTTATTTTCGTTATGGTATTGTTGTAATTTTTATACCAATAATTTTGCAGTTAATAAAATATCCAAGATTTATAATTAAGTTTATTAAAACAGGTGCATATTTTTTCTACGTAACATTATTATATGAAATAACAGCATTAAAATTAGGATGGTGGGTTTTCCCTAGTACTAATTTTATTGGTTGGGTATCAATATTAGGTGAAAGATTCCCGATTGAAGAATTTATTTTTTGGTTATTATTGTTTGCTATGGCAGTATTGTCATTTTACGAATATTTTGATGCTGAAGAGAAGTAATATTG
This sequence comes from uncultured Candidatus Saccharibacteria bacterium, assembly GCA_964580855.1. Lineage (GTDB taxonomy): Bacteria > Patescibacteriota > Minisyncoccia > Phycocordibacterales > UBA9973 > UBA8515. The sequence goes on along the minus strand of CAZOLF010000026.1, from coordinate 7,139 downwards.
ATTCTAATGCTCATGTGGGATCATTACAAGTATAAGTGCCAATAGAATTGCGCCAATCATAAATCCTACAATCATTTTCTTGTTCCATTTGGCGTGCATCATATCTACTGCGACTTTCCATGCGATAATGCCCGCAGAGAGGGCAATAAAGATTACCTCTAAAAGTTTGTTGTTATGAAATAAGAAACTCAAGAAGATAGAAAGGGAAATAATGAAAGAAATAAATATTGCACTTTTCGGTTTGATGTTGTTTTCTACCAGTAGGACTTGTTGGCCGGCTTGCTGGATTGTCTGATGACCAAGGATTCCAAGAAATGATGTAATCCCTGCACCAAAGTTGATAGCAAAGCCGGCTATGATGGCAATACCGTCAACAATATTGTGGAAGAAGTCTGAGATAAGGACACGCCCAATACTACTACGATTGTGACTGTGGGCACGCTCTTCTTCTGTGTGGTGGTGATGGAATTCCTTGAAAGCGACTCCAATAAGCAAGCTGATTACTAATCCTCCCACAAACAAAAGCCCTCCATTAGCAAAACCCCGTTGTTCTATAGCTTCGCGCAACAGCAATACGACGAGCATGAGATACACACCAAGTCCAAACCCACGCACCATATGCTTTTGGAAAAAGGCCTTATTTTTAGGGAAGGCTAGAGCCACAAGGATTGGTATTATGGATATGCCTGTGAGGGCAAAATATATTACTGAATTCATATAATTTGATTATAGCATAGCTCGCAATAATTAATATTTGAAATAAAAAGTCTTATCATGTGTAGTATAGTGTATAGGATGGAGCAATCTACAAATACAGACGAGGAAATAGTTCTTTTAATCAAGAAAGGAGATCTCGAGCTTTTCGGCGAGCTTATCAAAAGGTATGAGGGAAAGTTAAAGCGCTACGCGCGCAAATTCCTCTTTGGGCGCAATGACACCGATGATTTGGTCCAAGATGTTTTTATCAAGGCTTATGTCAATCTACAGAGCTTCGATGACGAAAGGAAATTCTCACCTTGGATATATCGTATTGCCCACAATACATACGTAAATGCACTGAAGAAGAAATTGACCGACAAAGTTTTCTCTATCGATTTCGATACATTTCTGCCTCATCCGAA
>CAZOLF010000026.1:0-6008 GCA_964580855.1 uncultured Candidatus Saccharibacteria bacterium | reverse complement strand
AGACAGCTGACGGAGATAGCGAAAAAGAATTTACCCGGGAAATTTTGGAGACACATTTAAATTCTTTAAGTCCCAAATATCTCGAGCCGATGATTCTTTACTTTTATGAAGATATGGATTACAAGCAGATCTCCGAAATATTAAGTATACCAGTGTCGACGGTGGGTGTACGTATCAAGAGGGGCAAGGAAAAATTAAAAGAAATATTATCAAAAAGTAATTTTGTATATGAAAGATAACCACAAAACAATTGAAGAGCTCGTAAATGATTCTATCAAATCTGGGAAAATAATTATGAAGCCCAAATGGCATTTTGTGTTAAAGACAATCTTGCGAGTGCTTTCGGTAGCTATTTTGTTTTTTGTTATTATTTATCTATTGAATTTCATCGGTCTTGTTACTCACGAGAAGGATTTTAATATTCTTGATTTAAGTCCGCGAGGTATGCGTGCATTTATGATGGCAGTGCCTTGGGTGATTGTGTTATTATCTATGTTTTTGTTATCTGTATTTTATATATTAGTCAAAAAGTATTCGTTTGTGTACCGTAAGCCTCTTGTTTACAGCTTTTTTGGAATTATATTTTTAATTGTGTTTATTGGATTTATTGTGCACATAATAGATGCCAAGTTTCGTTTGGCTCGATTCGGCGAAGGGGAGCGTGTGCCAGTGCTCGGCCCAATGCACAAGTATTATCGTGGGGAGATGAAAGACAGGAAAAATTTTGACAGAATGGAGAAAAGGATGCAAAAGCAAATAAATTTTCAAAAGGATTTTTAATTTTGAAATATTAGTAGATTCAAGATGTAGTAGTATATGCAAGCGATATCCTTGCACATTACTAGTTAAAATAAATTATATAACTATGAATAAAACTAAATTACTTAAATATGGCTTACCAGCATTGGCACTAGCACTCCTTTTAGGGGCGGGGACAACAGCCGAAGCCTTTGGTGGTGGTATGAACAAAAACACAACGCCTGAACAGGTGGCTACAATGCACACGCAGATGTTCCAAGAGCAAGCGACTCTGCTTGGTTTAACTGTTGATGAAGTGAAGACTGCGTGGGCAAATGGTACAAGCTTCAAAGAGCTTGCAAAGCAAAAGGGGATCACAGAAGAGGCTTTGAAGGCAAAAATGAAAGCTAATCACGAAGCTCAAATGAAAGCACACTTAAAGACTCTAGTAGACAAAGGTGTAAGCACACGAGCACAAGCCGATGCTCGAATTGCCACAATGCAAAAAATGGCAGACAAAATGAAAGATAAAAAAGGCAAAGGCCACGGGCGAGGAATTGGTATGGGGCTATTTGGTTTCTAGAAAATAATAAAGACACGAAAATAATAATAAATAATTCGACCTAACAAAAAACTCCCTCTTGGGAGTTTTTTGTTATTCGAAATGCATTTCTTTTAGGTTTTTTTCTTTTAGTACCAATGCTAGTTTTGGGAGAGTTGTTAGCTTCGCATCTTTTTCTATTATTTCCTTTGCGGTATTTCTTGCAGCTTCGACAAGTTTTATATTTTTAATTGCTTCCATCCCGAGGTCTGATACACCCCATTGTTTGTCACCAGTAAGAAGCCCTGAACCGCGGAGAGAGAGATCGAGTTCGGCGAGTTCGAATCCATTGGCCGCTTTTGTCAGGGCTTGCAGGCGGTCCATAGTTTTTTCTGTTTTGGCCTCGGCGAAAAGATAGCAATACGATTGATGATTACTACGGATTACACGGCCACGGAGCTGGTGGAGCTGAGCAAGGCCGAATCTTTCTGCGCCTTCGATAATTATTGATGTCGCATTTGGGACATTTACACCGACTTCGATTACTGAAGTCGAGACTAGGATATCAATTTCGTGGTTTGCGAATTCTTCCATAACTTCCTCCTTTTTCTGTTTGGTCATTTTGCTATGCATTATGCCAATTCGGTATTTTGGAAAGACATCTTTTTGTAAACGCTTGGCCTCACTTGTGACATTTTTCATTTGCAATGATCTCTCGGCATCGGGGTCAGGCTCGTTGATGCGTGGGCAGATAACATAGGCTTGCCGGCCGGCCGAAAGCTCGGCGCGGATTGCTTCGTATGCACCATCACGTTTGTTTGGTGGCACGATTTCTGTAATTACTTTCTTTCGGCCGGCCGGCATCTCATCGATAATTGAAAGATCTAAGTCTCCATAGATTGTAAGCGCCAATGTACGAGGGATTGGAGTTGCAGTCATCGAAAGGTAATGCGGAGCGTGGCCTTCCTTCTTTGCGAGTTTCATTCTTTGATTGGTACCAAAACGGTGTTGCTCGTCGATAATTACGAGGCCAAGATCTTCGAATTCTACAGATTTGGAAATGAGTGCGTGCGTACCGATTACAATTGGTATCTCGCCGTTCTTGATCCATTTTAATAATTGGTTTTTGGAAATATTGGTCCAATCATTTGTGGCACTTGCAACTTTGCTCGGGAATTTGCGACAGCCAACTTGGATATTGCCGAAATTCTGACCCACTGGCCTATTTTTAATCACTGCATAGGCGACAGTTGCGGCGACAAATGTCTTGCCACTACCGACATCACCTTCAACAAGGCGAGACATGGCTACATCTTTTTGAAAGTCTGCCAAAATAGAATCAATAGCATTCATCTGACTTTTGGTTGGAGTGAATTTGAAACGTGAAATAAAATCCTTAATATCAGTTTCCGGTATTTTTAATTTATATGAAAATAATTCCTCATATGATTTGCGTTCTTGCAGACGTGCAAGTTGGATAAAAAATATTTCTTCGTATGCGAATCTCTTGCGTGCACTATCGGCGTGGTCCTTCTTTTGTGGCATATGAATCCAAATGAGAGCAGTTTTGAGTTTGGGTAGATTATACTTTTCTAGAATTTCATTTGGGATATATTCCTCGATATTTTGTACGCAATCACTTTTTAGGATTTTGCAAATAGTGTGGTAAATCCATTTGCTGGTTACACCTTTTGATTCGGGATAAACAGGGTACCCATATTGCTCTGTATTTGTATTATTTGTAAAAAGTGAATCAGAGAGGTCGATTGGCAGAATATCTTCTTTGGAAATTTCGGGATTGGTTAATGTTAGACCATAAGTTGAATTCTCGGAGACTTTGCCTGTGACTTTCACCAATGCACCTTCGTTCAACATTTTGGCCAAGTACGGCTGATGGAACCAGATTATATTTATTTTCCCTGTGATATCAGAGATAGTGGCACTGCCCATAGGGATTTTACTCTTGAAGCCTTTCTTGGTTTTCAAATTGGATATTTCACCGAGGATTGTCACATTTTCTCCATCTTGCAAAGTATTGATATGTCGAATATCCGATATGTCGGTGTAGCGAGTAGGGAAGAAATATAAAAGGTCTTTGATGGTAATTAAGCCAAGCTTGGTCAGCGCCCTTTTTTGTGATTCGCTGATTCTGAAATTATTTTCGATATTATCTTTGAGCTCCATTTGGTGGGGGGAGAGGTATTGATGGAGGTGGGGTTGTCGGGCCTTTTACAAAAGGCATATTACGTTTGTCTAAAACTTTTTGACTGTTGTCTGTATCTTTGAATAAGACTAACCCCCCAATTATCATCAAAAGCACTAATCCTGCGATTGCAGTGCGCTCCTCTTTCTTATCGATCTCTTTAGTGTGATGACTCATATTAATTATTTAGGTAGAAATTTATTGACACGATCAACAAGTTCGTCGAGAGTGAAATTGGATTTTACCATAAAGTCTGTTGCGCCAAGTTCTTTAGCCTTTTGGATATCTTCGTATTCGGATAAATTGGAAAATACTATGACTGGAGTTGTCTTGGTTGACTCATTGGCGCGTATTTCCTTGAGGATATCAAAACCATCAACATCTGGCAGGATTAGGTCGAGAAGGATTATGTCGATTTTTGGTTCCTTGATTTTTTTAAGGGCTTCTTTCCCATTTGATGCAGTTAGAATTTCATGGCTACTTTTCATTAGCTTGCTAACTTCCAAACTTTGCAGAAATGCATCATCTTCTACTATTATAATTTTACTCATACAAGTATAATATCACGCTACTATTCTATAGGCAATGTTACAAAGAATGTTGTCCCATTTTTTGTAGTGCTCTCAAACCACAGGCGACCTTTGTGGTAATCGATAATCTTTTTAATAGTAAAAAGTCCTAAACCGCTACCGAGTGGATCCTTCTTTTTGGCATTTTCTGCACGGAAAAACTTTTCGAAAATATGTGCTTGATCTTCATCCAAAATTCCTATCCCATGGTCGCGGACAGAGATCTCGAAATTTTTATCATTTTGGTTGATTGATATGAATATCTTCTGACCTTTTTCGCTATACTTGAGTGCATTTTCTACCAAATTCTGGAGCACAACGCGTATCATTTCGGGGTCACAGCAAACCATCGGAATCTCTCCGTCAGGTTTGAGGAAAATTATATTGATTTCTTTTTTATGTGATTCACCAGAAAATTCGAATAATGTTTCTTCTGTAAGTTTCAATATATCTGTCGGCTTCTTTTTGAAAGCAAGAGCTGTCTCATCTGTATGATTTAGAGTTAGCATATCGTTGACGAGTATTATCATACGCTCGTTACTCTCGAGCGCTTTCTTTAGAAAGCTTTCTTGTTCGCCAGTTAATTCGCCGATATCTTTATCGATGAACATTTTGAATATCCATTTCAGCGCTGAGAGGGAAGTACGGAGTTGATGAGCTGAAATTGCAATAATATCCGATTTTAGCGAATTGTTTTGTTTCAACCTTTCATTTTCTTTTTTCAACTCTGCGAGTTCATCCACCTCGATAGTATACAATGTCTGGCATGGATACTCAATGCCAGACCCTTTCCAAATGTCTAAAAGTATGCTATAGTGATGAAAATTTAGCAACCACATAATATGAAAAAACTGACCCCACCCCGCCAAGTATCCTCGTTGATGAGGAAATCAATTTCTTTTATTCAAGGGTTCCCAGCTTCTTTTGCTCGGATATGGAAGAAGAAAACCCCACAATTATCTACATCTCCCCAGAATCCTATTTGTGAAAAAATTACTCAGTTTCTTTTAGACAACCATTATTTTGATTTTGAAGTAAAAGACTTTATCCCAAATCAATTTGATGATGGTGCGATGTATAATGGTAAATATACTATTATCCTGAAACACCGGATTAAACCGTTGAAAAAGAAAATTCAAAATTTTTGTAAAAAGCAAAAATTCAATTTTGAATTAGTAGATGAAAAAACAGGATGGATAGATGACATTCACAAATCTGGGTACATATTGTACTCGGTTGAAGATGTTAAGATTCTATTTTTTGTCTGTTCAAATGATACATTGCTTACTCATGTGTCTAAAAACATACAAAAAATAAGTATATGCGAAATCCATCCCGGGAAAGGGTACGAGATTGGTGCATGCTAATGAACTTTCAACAATAAAATTAGAAGCCTTACGTAAAGTAGGGCTTCGTTTTTATTTACCCAACGCTTTTTTTAAAATAGGATAGATTTTTTCTGCAATTTTTTTATAACCTGCATCATTAGGATGAATTGCATCGCTCATATACTCTTGGTTGGCGATGAGGCCATCGAGGACATTTGGTACGTATAAGGCGCCTCGATTTTTTGCGAGATCTTCAAAATGATTTTTGTAAGGGTCAGAGAACACTCCTCCTTGTACTCCCAAGAGGATTACCACTGCGCCTTCTTTTTGAATTTCTGCGACGATGGTGTCTAAATTTTTAAATGTTTCTTCAATTGGAGTTTTCCGCAAAAAATCATTACCACCAAGAAGAACCATTACAACTTTCGGATCTTTTTCGTTTACATCTGTTACTCTGGCAAGTCCCTGTGCTGTTGTGTTTCCTGCGATACCCATATTTATGATTTCTTCCCCGATTAATTTTTCTAAGAGTGATGAGAAGTCATTTCCTTCTGTCGCACCGTTTCCCGCAACTAAACTATCTCCAAAAGTAACAATTGTTTGGCCTTGTGAGGGAAAGTTGGTGATTG
>CAZOLF010000025.1:6367-8713 GCA_964580855.1 uncultured Candidatus Saccharibacteria bacterium | reverse complement strand
GGCGCCTCGCGGTCCGCCCTCAGCCAGCCATCGGCGCCGATGCGCAGCTCGGCGACCTGGATCACCGTGCGCTGGTGGTGGCGGGCATCGGTCTTCGCTTCCGCCTCGCCGCCCTGGTGCACGACGTGACAGTGTCGAGAATTACATAAAGCGTTTGCAAGATCTCGAAGCTCTGACAAAAACTTTTGACGGCGTGGAGAAGTCATACGCACTTGCTGCGGGACGAGAAATCCGAATATTTGTGACTCCAGAAAAAGTTACAGATCTTGAAGCCAAAGAATTGGCTCGCGATATAGCAAAAAAAATCGAACAAGAACTTACATATCCAGGCGAAATCAGAGTTACACTAATCCGCGAAAATCGAGTTATCGAATACGCACGATAAAATTACGTAGCATAAAAAAATCCCCCATCCGGGGGATTTTTTTATTTTAATTTAAACCTTTTTCTATACTAGCTCTTTCTTCCATTTCTTCTTTTTCTAACGCTTTCGGATCAATCTTTTTTAAAGATGCTTCGAAAGTTGAAGCTCCTTGTTGAATATCTTCGTCGTATGACTCACGAATCCCAAGAGGATCATTTTTTTTCCTCAAATCCATTTGCTCATGTCCCATATGTTTTATATCATTAATTCTAGTAATCTGACCTCCCTATAGTATACCACTTATTTTTCTTCAACGTGATATTCCACATCTCTCGGGTCCACATCTGGACCATATTCACCGTGTTCTGCCTACTTTCTTAAAGATACCAGTAAATTGGTATCATCAATATTCAAAATATGGAAGCCTTCTTCCGACTCTGACATTTTTTTGGTTTGGTAGGAAAAAAACGACATTTAAAAATATTGATTGTTTTATCCTCTATTTGAGGTATACTTATTTTTATGGATAAAAACCCTTTTAGATTTTTTGGTAACAGCGTAGGTAATAATAAAAAGTGGCAAGAAATTAAGGATCAAATGGATAAATTAGTAAAAAGCTCTTCAGACAGAGAGGCCTTAATCGAAATTGCCACAAGTATAGAAAATATAAAATTGGAAAAAAAATTAAACCCTGAAAAAATAGAGGACCCTGCAAGTCTTGTTGAATCGAAGCTTGATGAAATAGGTGATGATGCGTTGCTTGCCATAGGAGAATCCGGACACCACGACAGTGGGACTTTAGAATTCGAAATAAATTTAATTTCCTCCCTATCGAAAAAACGCAAAGTGGAACGTATATTCCTCGAAGAAGACATCACGATGATGCCTCAAGTAGAGTCGTATTATGAAACTAACGTTATGTCAGAAACATTAAAGGAATATTTAACAAAAGGATTTGTACGCGCGGACACCCCTGGACATGAATACAAACTTACACTAATTAAAAATTGCAAAGAGCTTAATATCCCTGTTTCTTTCATTGATTCCAATGATTTAGAGGACCGAGATAAAGATTGGGGTGAAAAAATTAAAAAAGAAATTGGAAATAAGATACAAGGTTTGCACATTCTCATTGCTGGAAAGAACCACACCAGCCATAATAAAAATACATACCTAAGAGGTAGTATTCCAGTAGTAGCGCATCTTGATAGTGAGTATAAAGGAAAAGTTATTAGCCTCACCTGCCAAGGAGCAGAACTCGACCTGTTGGATCGTGCTCAAAAAATCCCCGAAGTAAAATTTTTTGCTGATCTTAAAAAAATTAGCCGAGACAATTTACCTTCCGCTATTGCCGTAAAAGGGTCCCCATATGAAGATCTGCCTTTAAGTATTTCTCAGCTTGAGGCCAAGATGGCAACATCCTTCGATATTATGGTTAATATACCGGGGGAAAATTTAGATACTAATTCTATTTAATAAACATTCGACAAACCTACAAACACCCTAGTTTCCCAATAAAATGGCAAAAGAAAAAACACAGCTTTGGACTGTGTTTTTTCATATATGTTTCGCGTTCATAAGCCGAATTCTGTTTCTCTATGATCATTTATCTGGGCTATTTGTCGCCAAATAGCTCGAGCGATTCTCCCCCCACCACTTTTACAAACTATTCTTCATCCGTTTACACAACTCAGTATAACTATTTTTGAATTGCTTCAACTTTCTCTCACGCTCCATCGCATCTATTTTAGATTTGTATGCTTCATAATACACAAGCTCAAAAGGTCGTCTGTGCTTAGTTGAAGTATTCAAACCTGAATTATGTTCAGAAAATCTTCTTTTAAGGTCATTTGTGTAACCTATATAAAGCTTATCGTCTAAACTACTTTTTAAAATATATACGTAGAACATAATTAATTTGTAAAAGTGGTGGGGGACACGATCTTGCATTCAAGTAAGGATTTAGCCGTTTCACCCACATG
>CAZOLF010000025.1:4060-6357 GCA_964580855.1 uncultured Candidatus Saccharibacteria bacterium | reverse complement strand
ATTATCCCCCACCACTTTTCTTTCGAAAAGTGGTGGGGGACCCTAGCCTTTCGGCATCGGCGTCACTGCTCGCACCTCTTGGGTTACCCCAGACAGGCATTACCTGCTACTCTTCCCCTCAATTGCTCAAGGGATAAATGTTCGGACTTTCCTCCCCCCACCACTTTTCTTTCGAAAAGTGGTGGGGGGCGATCATTCGACGCGGAACCCATAAACTATACAATATTTCCCAATTTTTAGCAAGTTATATCCACATTAGTTTAAATCTAGGATATAGTTAAATCAGACTTCACTATTAATTTTATAATATCCTTAATTTATAAGGCTATTTGTTAAAAATCGTTGGTTTATCCCCAATTTTACATTATTTTTAAAAAGTACATACTTATTATAGGTCGAATTATAAATAGCGATAAGATTAAAAATTTATGGCAAGAGACAATAAAAAACATGACTGGAATAAGGAACAACCACATCACGTAGATACTGGAAGAATTGTTCGTGAAGAATGGGCAAGAAATCATCCTGATAAGACAGCATGGGTCAAAGAAAAAAAGTAGATTATTTCTAATTTCAAATGGAATCAAAAGATCCAAAAAATAAAATAGAAATCAAACTGCCAAAATAAAAATCACCAGAATTCTGGTGATTTTTATTTGCTTGTATATTTTTTATAAAGCTCAAATAAAAATTCTATTCGCTCCTCTTTGTTTGTAAACTTTTTGCCATAGCAGGCATCTACTGCCCTATCAAGATTATTATGAGCTTCGACTAATTCGGGTGGCATTGTATTTGGATCGTACAAATCAGCAAGTGAGCTGTGGGGGTATAGCATGCGGGCATCAAAAACTGCTTGAGCTTTTTCTTCTATTCTTTTATTTTGTTCGCCGGTGACATTTTCTGGCCATGGAAAATTATTGTAGACAAGCTTACTCGAATATCTATATCTCGATTCTAATTTACCCCCAACAAACGTAATCCATGTTGTATGCATTATAGACTGCAAAATACCAAAGTGATATAACGTAGCATTAGGAACAATATAAAGTTGATTTGAAGCAATAATTTCTGGTCTAAGCCATCCAATAGGAATATATGTCCTTCTCTCAGAAGAAACAGTCGGTATGGCAATATATCTTTTTTCTGGTTGTCTTATTTCAGCAAAAAGTGTTGGGGTTTTTGAAAGTTGAACCGTGTTTTTTCTAGAGCTTTCCGATCTCCATTTTCTTACATGTTCTATTCTTCTCATTATCTCAGGGTATTTTTTTAAGTCACTAGGATCAGCCCCTTTCATCCAAAAACAAAATCTGGCCTCATTATGTAGAAACTCTTGACCCCCAATAAATGGTCGTAAATATTTTTCAATACCAGGATTCTTGCTGATAAGTTCAAGCTCCTCCCCCCTTGAGATAGTATATTGACCATCATCTAAAGCGAAACTACCATAGCTTATCTTCGGGGCATCACAAATAGGATTTGAGATATTCTCAATAAAAATATCGTCGCTTGAAACTAAATATGCATTAATATTTTTAACATCCCTTTCTTTCGGCTCACTTTTTATAGTTTCATATTCATAAAGATATTTTTTATTTGTATCAAAACAAGCAAAGCCAACAATAATACAATAAACCGCGGCTACACCAGATGCATCATTATTCCATTTAAATGTTTGATGAGCAAAATGTATTACAACGCCGTATTTATCTTTTAATCTTTTCCATAAAATTCCAACCTGTTCTCCTTGGCAAATAGAATTTGTAGACACAAAAGCTGTTTTAATTTGAGTTCCCATCATATATCGAGAAGCTTTCTCGTACCACGCTGTAACAAAATCAAGGTTTCCTGCACCTTTTGCATTATCAAAAATTTTCAAAAAGACTTCTTTTTGTTCTTTACTCATTAATCTTGCCCCAACAAATGGTGGATTACCTAAAATATATGAAAGCTCGTTTTTTGGAACAACACTTTCCCAATCAGTCGTTAAAGCATCTGCATTTACAATTGTTGCTGGTTCGCGAAGTGGTATACGGGCTTGATACAGACCAAACTCTTTTGAAAGTAGTTGGTTCATTTGATGATCGACTAAATACATTGCCACCCTTGCCACAAGAGATGGAAACTCCTCGATTTCAATGCCGTAGAATTGATTTACATTTACTATTGATAATTCATCAGTGCCAAGCAAAGATAATTGGTTGTTTTTTCTTCTATAATTAATTTCATCTTTTATACATTCATTTAATGTCCAATCAGAATATTTAAAACTAAAGTCAAAATCTTCTTTAAAACAAATA
>CAZOLF010000025.1:0-4050 GCA_964580855.1 uncultured Candidatus Saccharibacteria bacterium | reverse complement strand
CTTCAAGCTCGAGCTTGCGAATTTCACGATATGTGGTTACCAAGAAATTACCACAACCACAAGCCGGGTCAAGAAACTTAAGCTTTGATAACTTTTTATGGAATTCTTCGAGTTTTTTTGAATTATATTTAACCTCATCAAATTCAATATAAAGTTCCTCCAAAAATAGTGGTTGAATTACTTTTAGAATATTTTTCTCAGATGTATAGTGAGCCCCAAGTTCGCGTCTTTGCTTTTCATCCATTACGCCTTGAAATAGTGATCCGAAAATAGACGCTGAGATATTTGACCAATCAAATTCGCAACATTTTATTAATTTCAAATAAGCTGTCACATCCAGAGACGCAAATGAAATTTGTTCAGCAAAAATACCGCCGTTTATATACGGGAATTTTTGCAGTTGTTCATCAAGACTAGTCTGTCTTTTTTCAGGTGGAGTATTTAAGATTTGAAATATTTGTCCCAAATGTATACCTAAATCAGAACCATCTTTGTTTATACGATTTTCAATATAATTTCTAAACAAGCCTTTCTCAAAAATCTCCGTATCATCAGCGAAGAGGCAAAACAATATTCTAATCAGAAAAACTTCTAAATCGTGACCGGTATAGCCAGTCTTTGCCAATTCGTTATGAAAATCGGCCATTAATTTTGCAGCCTTGATACTCACCTCTTCTTCTTTTTCATAATGTATTTCAGAGGTATGGCCAGATATAAAATCAAACAAGTCTAAGTTTTTAGATAAATCTTTTAGTTCAAATTCCTTTTCCTCTCCTTTTTCTAACTCAGACACTCGGATTTTTTGAAAATCAGATACGACAACGTATCTTGGTAATTCCGCGTCTTTAAGCCCTGGGAAATAATCCTTGGCTTGAATATACGCCTTATCAAGACTCCTACCTCTTGATTTGTGCTCAGCAAGCATTACACCCTTCCACAAAACGTCTATAAATCCATCCTTTCCGTCAATTTTCTTTACCAAGTATTCAAATGAGGCAACTCGACGACGAGAAACACCAAAAACGTCAAAAAATCCATCCCAAAAGCTCTTTGCTTCGGCATCTTCGCTCGATTCTCTATCCCATTCGTTGGCAAAAGCTATTGCTCGGTTTCTAATTTCATTTAGGCTTATCACAATTTCATTCTATCACACTTACCATCATTTAAATAAATCAAAAACAGCTTAAATTTTTGCAATATAAGTTATTTTTGTCAATCTTTTAAAACACTTGCAGGAAAAAATCCTTGGTATATAATGTTATTATTCCTGTTTATAGGGACACGTTTGCAAACGGTCGAGATTATTTAATAAGTTCTAGGTTCTAGCTTCTGGTTCTTGGTTGTAGTATTTAACTAACAATTAGAAACTTGTAACTAGAAACTAATTTAAAATATGAATAAACAAGCATTAGTAGAATGGGTTCACGGCAAGCTCGGTGGTACAAAAGTACAAGCTGAAGAAGTTGTGAACGGTATGTTTGATGCTATCGTATCTACTTTGAGTAAAGGTGGCGAAGTATCAATCGCAGGTCTTGGAATCTTTTCAGTAAAGGCACGCGCAGCTCGTATGGCTCGCAATCCTAAAACTGGAGAAGCTGTAAAAGTTGCAGCAACAAAAGTTCCAAAATTCCGCGCAGCAAAAGCTCTAAAAGACGCTGTTAAATAATATTGTTCTCTCGGGTATTCGAGGAAACAATTACAGATTAAAAAATCACTCACTCTATCAGGGTGATTTTTTAATGCCTGATACTCCTCTATTCGTGGTATGATTTAAGCAAACGTACGTTTATGGAAGTAATAAAATATAAAACAGGCACAGACGACCCTTTCCTTGAGGATTTAAGTAGTAGAGTAAATAAATTCTTTACTGACAATAACTTAGAGAAAGAAGGAGACATCCGACTCCACATTAAGACAGTAATCTTACTTATCGCTTTTGTATATACATACATTAGTATTCTCAATCATTCAGATTCATGGGGAGTTTTGTTTCTCTTTGCTTTTGAAGGATTCCTCGCGGCATGCATAGGATTCAATATCATGCATGATGCTTCTCACGACGCATATTCTAAAAACCAATCCATAAATAGGGCCATGCTCTATACCTTGGAAATGTTAGGAGTAAGTTCCTTTTTTTGGCTAATCAAGCATAAACTACTTCACCATTTTTTTGTAAACACAATAAATGATCCTGACATTCTCACTGGAGGAGCTTTTTGCCTAAGCAAAAAAGACACCCCAAAGAAAATCCACAAGTACCAAGCGTATTATGCTATCCCTATCTACAGTCTGGAGCATTTTGCGTGGATCTTTATTTTTGATATGCAGAAATTTTATGAAAAGCACATCAATGGTATGCCATTTAAAATGGAAAAGAAAGATAGATGGATATTCAGGATTAGTAAGGGCTTTTATTGTTTCTATATGTTGGTGCTTCCAATTTATTTTTTGGGACTTAAGGGCTTCATTGGATTTTGGGTAACACTACTTGTATGTGGATTCTTTATTGCTATTGTTTTTCAATTGGCACATATACAACCAACGAGTAATTTCCCTTCTAAAGAGGAAACCAAAGAAAAACCGTGGTCTGTCTCCCAGCTTGAAGAAACGACAGATTTTGCTACAGGCAATGGTTTATTTTCCAGAATCATCTCATGGTTTTTTGGTGGATTAAACTTCCAAACAGTTCATCATTTATTTCCTGGTATTTCTCATGTTCATTATAGAGATCTTTCTCCCATTGTGGAAGAAACAGCCAAAGACCATGCCCTTGTTTACAACAAAACATCTTTCGGTAAGGCTCTTGCAGGTCATTTTAAATTTCTCGATCAATTGGGAAATCCATAAAAATTACATAACAGTTAAAGGAAGGCTTCACGATTCGAGGCCTTTTCTTCTGTCTAAAAATTGTTTTTAATCAAAAATATGTTATGATGGAATTCGTAATAAAGAGTCTTCGGGGTGTAGTACACCGGTAGTATACGCGGTTTGGGACCGTGAGAACAGGGTTCAATTCCCTGCACCCCGACAAGAAAAATTTAAATTTTTCGAAGAAGTTTGATAAAATATAACAATGCGGGATTAGTTTAGTGGTAGAACTACAGTTTTCCAAACTGTTGGCAAGAGTTCGATTCTCTTATCCCGCACAAATACAAAAAAAGCCCTTCGGGGCTTTTTTTGTTTATCCCAATATCACATTCTCTATAACTTTCACCCTGGCAAGTCGCTGTTGCATATCCAAGTAAACTACCAAAAGATCAAATTGCCATGGCATATTCCCTATTCTATTGTGGATTAAATAGGTGCTCACCGTCCGCCCCAGGCGCTTCATTTTCCATGGATGCATGTTTTCTTCCGGCCTAAACGTTCCACGTGTAACATCATCTTGCTCTTTAGGATATAATTCCCGAGACATGGATTTTACTTCTATGAAATACAACTTCCCTTCTTTTGTTGCAATAATATGAATTTCGCCCCATTTCTTTGTATAGTTACGCTCTTTTATGAGGAAGCCATGCTTTTCCAAGTATTGAGTGGCAACATCCTCTCCTAATTCCCCTATTTTTTGACTTTTTGAAGTAAAATTCTTCATATAATCTTTATTTGTTACACATGTAACACTTTAAAGTGTGCCACGTGAAACACTTTAGTATTTATTGGACATAAAAAGTGCTTTTTAATCTGTCTTTCATAAAATAAGCTTATATTATATGGTTAAAAATAAAAAAGTTTTATTATTCAGCACGTGATAGAATTATTTGAAATATGTCTTTTATACCCAATACACACATACTTATCCACTTTTCCTTAAGTTAAAAGAGTTTTTCACTTATAAAAGGGACAGGTTAGGGACAAGATCTATGGCTAACTTTTGTGCATCCGGAGGGAATTTCGATCCTTACATGATCAGTACACCTTTCGTATCGTACTCACTTCGTTCCGTGCGATATACTCAAGATCTTCGAATCCCTAACAAAAACCCTATTTTTGTGCATCCAGAGGGATTCGAACCCCCAATAACGGTTCCGAAGACCGTCGTGATATCCATTT
>CAZOLF010000024.1:0-9251 GCA_964580855.1 uncultured Candidatus Saccharibacteria bacterium | reverse complement strand
CCGAACATCACCTTTTCACTTCTTCACAAAATTGCAGAAAAGAAAATCCCTTTAGTAGAGACAATTTCCACCTGGACCGAAATCATATTTGTATTCAAAGCTGAATACTTAACTCAAATTCTTGAAGTTTTCAAATCTCCAGAAAAATAAAAAAGCCGTCCTGATTCGAAGGACAGCTTTTTTTATTTTAAAAAGTTATTTATGCAAGTTTATTCCAATAGTTGCCAAAAGCTCGAGTAGATTTTTCTACTGAATCAAAAAGAACTTCTTGTCGAGCCTCTGTATTCCCAACCAGAGTAATTAAACTTTCTGTATCACTTGCATGGGTTTTCTCCAAAACATCATGGGTGGGGAAGTACACAATGTCGCTTTTAGTAAAGAACTTTTTGCCATTTTCATCGACACACCTCTCGAAAGCATCGCCGATACGTAAAATATTGCTGGCAGTGTACTCAACAACAAGAAGTTTTCCAAATCCTTCCTCGACCGAGCCTGTAAAGCCAGACGACAGGTCCTCCATAAGTTGAATTGTTTCCGGTTCAAGATAATCCACAAAACCCAACTTCTTTGGAATGTGCTCAAACATTTTGAAGTGAATAAGTTTGTGATCATTGGTGTCGTCAAATTTTTTAATACCCAAGCCCCAATCATTGCCTAAAATTTTTAACACTTCACGACCCAATGTTTCCAGTCTTTGTAATTCCGCTTCATCGGCTAATTCATGTTGCTTTGTGATGGCAACGATAAGATTTGGCAATGTGCGAGCAAAGTGTCGAGTAATTGCATGCCAGTTTGTAGCTAATTTTTTTAACGTTATCGCTGGTAAATCCATAGGGGATCTAAAAGATTTTTCAAAGCAAGGATTCCAAAAAGCTTGGCTTTGTCTAATGTGATTAATAATTTTAATTGTTTCCTTCATAATTTGAATGTTTTTGCCATTTTGAGACATTTAAGGTAAAGTGTCAAAGAGAAATCTAAAATTTATATACAAAAAAGCATAAGCGTAAGAATAGCTTGTAAAATAAAGTGCATTTGTTATACTAAAGTGTCAGTAAATACGTCATATTTATGAAAATATCACCTAAAATCTTAAAAGGTTTGAATTTATCCGAAGCAGAAGGATCGGTATATATTGCAACGCTTGAGCTTGGGCAGGGAACAATCCAAGATTTATCGCGTAAATCAGGAATCAAAAGAACCACTATTTATACCTTTATCGAGCATTTAAAAGAATTAGGCTTAATTTACTCAACTAAAAAGAATAAGAGGATTTTGTATTCAGCCTCGCATCCAGAAAAACTTATCGAATTAGAAAAAAATAGAATATCAGAAATCGAGCAAGTGATGCCCGAACTCCTTGCCCTCCATAACAGCCCAAAAAATAAACCAAAGGTAACTTTCTATGAAGGCGAGAGTGGAATTAAAGAAGTATACCAAGACACGATCAAGGAAAGAAAAAATATTATTGCCTGGAGCGATTTTGATTATATGGAAAAGGTTGTTGGCAAAAAATTTATGGGAGAATACCCAAAAGAGCGTGTACAAAAAGATATTGGATTTCAAACAATAACTCGTGATACAAACATCGCGAGAGAACTTGAGAAAAATAATAATGGGGCACTTCGTGATATTCAAAACCGAAATAAATATTTATGGAAACAAAGTTGCCTTTATCAGTTTTCGTAGCCGGGAACCGTTTGCAGTATTGATTGAGGATGAAGGAATTACCGAAACACTTAGAACCGCTTGGAAAGAAATCTGGGGAAAGCTTTAATAAAAAATGCTCGAACTCGCATGGCTCGGGGCAAAAAGTTTGCAAAAATAATAAACCCCCGCCAGATGTTCGGACGAGGGAATTACTACAATCAATTAAAAAACAATAAAGATAAAAAGTTACTTCATACCAGAAAAAAGCTCATGGTGTTAGCGTTTTCGTTAGTCGGACATTTTGTCCAAATGAACGGCGCTTTGAAGTCTGGATCCTTTTCTGCCTGGCGTAGCAGTAAGGGACTAGGGAATTTTAGTTCCACGGATTTCTTTTCTACATTAACCCTTAAACTCTTATAATTCTTGGGGCTAATGAAACCTTTTGCTGTGATAATTTTGTGAATGAAAACAGCAAGTTCTGTTAGGTTGTTCGGTTGGGGTTGCGTACTCATTTTCTGTTTAGTTTTTAGGGTTTGTATTATAATACAGTATTTTTTTGATTCGTCAATCGTGTCACTCGAGAGCGACGGGATCAAATATTGTAAACGCATCACAAAAAATAATAAGCCCCGCTAAATTGTTTAGCGGGGTATTACGTTAAAGGTTGAACGAACAAGGTTTCAATCATTTGCAATTTGAAGAGTTTGCTTTTTACTCTCCATAACCGCATCGAGGGTTGGATGACGCTTCGTAATTTCAAGAAATAGTAAGTGGGCAATCTGACTTTCATCATACATACCAGTTTCTTCTCGATTGTGCCAACCGAAACCAAAAAGCTTTTTTACAAACTCATCTACTTGAATTAGTTTTGGTTCCTTTCTACCACGGAGCTCGAAGTGTAACTCGAATGGAAGCAGGGAAGCTTCATTTACGTTTTTAAGTAAATTAAGTTCCCCGATGAAACGTTTGGCTGTTCGTAGTGCTTCATCATAAGAACACTCGTGGGAGAAAAAGTTTGTAATTCTCTCTAAAATTTTTTGTTTTTTAATTAGGTCCATCATAATAATAGGATTTAGAAGGGTTTGTTTCCACATTATCACAAAAATACACAAAACAAAAATGCCTCTATTTCAGAGGCATTTTTGTTAAAATTTTCGAGATTATTTTACTGGGATTGTGACAATCAATTGGATTTCTTCGTTTGCAAACTTTTGATCAATACCAAAATCTTTCATATTGAGGGTAAAGTCAGCAGTGTAGACATTGTTGGCAAAAGTTACAGGGAAGGTAATATTCTTTGCTATATTACGGATTGTCATTGTGCCTGTTACATTATTACCAGTCCATCCTGTAATCTTGAAAGTTGCAGTTTTGTAAACGGCTGTGTCAAAAAAGTCTTTTGAATTCAAATGCATTGTAAGCTTTTCAGTATCACTTGTCAAAGATGCTACATCCACAGAGATTCCTCCCCCTATTACATCCCCAACAGAATACAAAGTAGATGTTACTTTACTAAATGATCCATTGTGTACTTTACCTGGACCAAAACCTTTGAATGCAACTTTCACATTTGCATTATCTACCTGAACAGTTGTAAGTGCTGGGTTACTCACAGGTGCAGTATTTTGAGTTTCAGTTGTTTGTGTAGTTGTTGTATCAGTCACTTGCGCTTGTGGGACATTTGCATCAGGCTTTGTTTGAATCAATTTCCAAACTCCAAAACCGACCACAATAATAACGAGAACCCAAATTAAATATTTCATATTGTTTATATTAAAAAATTATTGATTAAGAATCTCATTATAGCAGATTTGAGAGAAAATTAAAAAAGGGCGCTACGTTGTTCATAGGGCCCTTTTTTATAAGCAATTTAATTTTTAGTCGTCAGTTTCTTTCTGGAAATCTTTCACCTCACGAGAAGCGGTTAGAATTTTTACAACCATCAAAACGATAGCTGCACCAAAAATTGTTAACAATAGAACCCCGAGAGTGAAGTCCTGGTCCATAGGCAAGCTATGGTTTACTCTTAATAAAATTTTCATAATAAAAAAATTAATATTGTGAGAATGTACTCAATCCACCAAAAAGATGTGGTGCGAGAGCGTTTAATCTGATTCTACATTAATTTTTACAAAAAGCTAGGCTGTTTCTTGCTGATAACAACTTTCACAATACACTATTGCATCGCCTTCTGGAGAGAAGCCAGTTTTGAATTCTTCACCACAATGTGAATCGGCATGTTCGTGAGAAGCTACATTTTTGTATTGGCCCGTTATATCATTTGCACCAGCACACATACAAGTGCGGTCGTACAATTTCATCGGTAGGCGGAAGTTGAGTCGCTCCATAGTCCGGCACGCAGGGCAGAGAGTTGGTAATGGCACGCCTACCTTTTTAAAAAATGAAAGTTCGTCAGTTGTAATCTTGAAAGCTTTTGTACAATTCTGATTACAATTACCTTTGTGCGCGCACTCTATAATTTCACTCGTTATATTATCTGAGACATTCTTTATATCAGTTGGAATATTTTCTGCGAGCAATGTCGGTACATAATTCTTTACCTCTTGATCGCGCCAGCGGTAGCCGTGCGCAAGAGCCTCTTCTTTTGTCAGAGGGAAATATTCGTGAGCGAGAGTCTCGTTGTAGGCCCATGGGCTCATCTCGACAGGGAAATATTCACCATATTTATATACGCGCCCGTTTTTATCTACATATGGCATATCCTCCATATGCTTTTTAATTTTCTCTACCAATATTTCATATTCCTCTTTCGTATATTTTTTATTAAGTATGCAGTATTCCTGCTTGCGCAAGCCAACACAGCCAAATAAATTTTGTGATCCATTTGTACAATTGATTGTATATTCTGTATCGTGTACATTCTCTTGAGTTAGTAGTGCGAATTTCACATTTTGAATTCCACTTCCGCATGATGTCGCTTCATATACGAGCTCGGCGCCATCGCCCCAAATACTAAAATCGTAGCAATCTTTACATCCGGGAGTCTCTTGTAAATATTGGCTATATTTTATATTTTCGCTTTCACGCACAAGGAATGATTCGTGCACATTTTTGGAATTGCTAACATACGATCCATCGCAAAAATAATTCTTTATTCCTTGGTGATTTTTGTTGGGGAATTTATTCCAGAAGGCATGAGCATCTTTTGTCGCACGCTCGACACCTTCGCGTGTATGCAAATTGTACTCCGCAACTTTTTTATTATATTCCTCTTTGCTCAATTGCTTATTGAAGAAACAATAACTTTTATTCCGCAAATTCACCGAGCCGAAACAATTGAGGCATCCTTGGCAATCTCGGCAGAACCATAGATCACTCGAGTCTACACATTGTGATGAATAGTGTGTGCGATAGCACGAGCCAAGCCAGAAGCTCCCGTAACTTGATTCCGTTTTGGAAATGTGTGAGCAGTCTACACAATCACGAGAAAAATTTACTCCATTTGAATACATACAATCCTCGGGATTAGTAGCATTGAATACCAAGTAACACTTTTTTGGATCAGTTGCATTGTTGGAATATTCACTATCAATTCCATGGACTAGGTTGTTGGCCTTGAAGGGGACTTCGAGCATTAGTTCATAGAGCTGAGCGAAGAATGGTCGAGACCAATCAATATCACGCCCATACTCTGTTGGGTCCCAAACATCGGAGAGCCACACATCACGCTCGTAAACTTTCACAGGAGATTCATTGGAATACATAGAAAAAATTTCTTTGCCACTGTAGTCGCTTTTCCGTTTATAAAGCCCCCGCTCATTACGAAACGCGAGTCGGCGCTGTGCACGACACATAGGGCAGAATGTAGGATAGGGCACATTCATCCGTGTATAAAAAGATTTGTCTTCAGTATCTATAGTAAAGTTTTGTTTACAATTTTGGCACAATTTTGTTTCATTCATAGCTATATAATACAATACATAGTTAATAAATCAAGGTAAATTTATATAAAATGTTGATAATTTTTCAACAACTGTGATATTATATGAATATGTTAGAAAAAACTTTAAATGACCTCGGGCTTGGGAACAAAGAGATAATTGTCTATAAGCTAATTCTTGAATATGGCAAAATTGCGCCGGCACAACTCTCGCGTCTTGCGAAGATTAATCGCACTACTATATATAGTGTAGCGAAAGAACTGAAAGACAAAGGTTTGATAATCGAGGACTTGGGTGGCAAGACTCTGTACTATTTGCCCGTGAAAGGAAATGAGCTCGGCAAGATTATAAAAAAGGAACAAGAGAGTCTAGCAAAAAAAGAAAATTCAATTAATGAACTTCAAAATTTCTTGAAAAATATTCCCGAGTCCAAAACATATTCTGTGCCAAAGATTCGTTTCGTCGAAGAAGGGGATATAAAGGACTATTTACACGAAGCAAGCCCAAAGTGGAATGAGAGTCTGCTCGCGACAGGTACGACTTGGTGGGGATTCCAAGATCATACATTTGTAGAAAATTTCGAAGATTGGATACACTGGTATTGGAAGAATGCACCAAAGGAAATTGATCTCAAGCTTTTCAGCAACGATAAAGAAATCGAGAAGCATATGGCCGAGCAAAATCTTGAAAGAAGAAATATAAGATTCTGGAATGGAGCAGAGGATTTCACCGCGACGCAGTGGGTTATAGGCTCCTATATAGTGATGATAGTAACAAACCAAAAGCCACACTACCTAGTAGAAGTCCACGACTCCGTAATGGCGCACAACATGAGAGAAGTATTCAAAAAATTGTGGAGTAAAGAGTAGTAATCATTTAATTTATCGACACTTTTACAATACCTTGTTTAGTCTTAGCAGAAAGATATCCTGACCACTTTTCTAACACAGGTACCTCTATCGGTAGAACTGTTTCTGTTTTATTAAATGCCACTATAGTTTCAAATGATTTTTTTATAATTTCATCTTTCGCAACACAGTTATCAATATCTCCGGATATAATAATTTTGTTTAAATTTAAAGCATGATCAAAAATCGGCATGCTAAATGCTTCAATATTTTTTACCAAGACGACTCGCTCATGTATGTCTGGAAGTCTTTTGATTGCTTCTATAAACAAATTTTCGTTCCCACTTTCTAAAATTATGCATTGACTATTTTGAGCATTTTTTAATTCATCTGTATTTGTCACAAATGAAATTTGAGAGTGGTCTGGACCAACTTGTTCTAAAAAACTGTCTTTCACCATATGGAAAGCGGTCAAAAATAATATTTTTGACCCAGACAAGAACAAATCTTTAACCAAAGCAAGGGTAAAATGTGAGCCTCCAGATTTCCTACCATAAACAATTAAATAGGGTAGGTCCGATTCTTTTATATGGTAATCTTCATTATTTAAAATTATTTTATTCATATATTTAAACAAATTCTCCTTGATAACATTTTTCGCAATAGATTACTTCGGGTCTTTCTGGGGCAAATGCTGTGGTCACAACCTCGTTACACTTCGCACAATTTCTTTCGTAAAATATTGGTGGGTTAATTTTCGCAAAGCGATTTTTATCTCGGCACTTTGGGCATTGGTCTGGTATAGGGACATTAAGTCTTTGCAAAATACTATATTCAAGTTGAATGATTTTGTATTTCTTTGGGCAAGTTGTACAAGCAATAACTTCGTTTAAAATTGCATCGCCACTTTCGGCCAATGTCTCGGGCAAATTATTACCATCTATTGTTGATTCCACAATTGCTTCGGGCTCTTCGTGCCAGAAATATCCTTCACTCTCGGCTTGCTCTTTTGTCTTTGGAATAAATTTATTGGCATTCGAAGTATTGTATGAGTACTTGCCGAATTCTGGTGGAAAAAATTCTCCATAATAATACTTGCGTCCAAGTTTATCTATATAGGGATCATTTTTCATACTCTCGATTATTTGCTCTTTCAATTTTTCATAAGTTTCTTGATCGTATACTTTATTGAGAATCGCATATTGTTTACGTTTCAAATTAACACAACCAAAATTATTTTTCCCTGCGATAACCCACATAGAGTATTCAGTGTTTAATACATCAGGGAAACAATAATAGGAAAATTTTACATTACTAACATTGTCGCCAATATTTGCCGACTCGTAAATTAATTGTGCATTGTTGCCCCATCCAGAATAATCCACACAGTCACGCGCAGGTGCCACTGTAACAAATTGGCAGTTACGGCAATCTTCTGCCCCGTTGGAAATATACATTTCTTTGGAATTCTTCGAGCCATATACATATTCACCAGTTGTGTTGAGGTTAAAGGTGTTACCGGAATACGCACGATAGGGAAGAGTGTTCCAAAATTTCTCGGCCTCTTCTTTTACTTTTTTAATTCCAGACCGAGTGTCCAATTTCATTTCTTTTACTTTCTCTGCGTATTCTTCTTTTGAATATTTAACATTAAAAATTGAGTAACTTGCTCCGCGCAAATTCACACAACCAATACAATTGGTACATCCATAACAATTGCGAGAGAACATTACATCGGTACAAGAATCGCATTCTTCAGAATACAAGGTTCGATAAGATTTATTTTGCCCGATTGATTCATAACAAAGCTCAGAATCTTGCATACGTAGACAGTCGGATGTATCTTTGACTCCATTATTAAATCCCGAATAACAAACATTTTCACAATAGTCGGACCAACTAGCAAGAATACAATTTTTACTATAAGCAATTGCATTACAATATTCGCAATCTTTGAGAGTTAAGTATGTTGTCTCGAGTGCACAGAATGGAGTCTTTTCACTTAGTTCTTTTACTTGTTCGAGGAAATTACGACTTGGGTCATAATCCATTTGGTATTCGGTACCATCCCAAGTGTCGCCCCACCAGCATGGCTGACAATAAACTGTAATCTTTTGTGATGATGGGTACGCAGAGAGGGTACGCTTGCCACACAGATCGCAATTACGATAAAAAACGGAGAAGCCGTTGATATTCGACACACGACGCACGAACCTACAATCCGGACACCAAGTAGGATGGGGGACATTAATCTTCTTATAATAAAGTGCACCGCGCTCGTCAACGACGAAATCTTTTTTACAATTCTGGCAGTTTTTATTTTCCATATGAACAATTATCTCATAACTAAAGGAATAGTCAATTATAACTACAAAATTATTCGTGAAAATACATAAAATATAAAGGATATTTATTATACAATGGATATTTCTGTCAAAAATATTGACGTTTTGTGGGTAAAAGAATAATATAGAACGTATGGACATTTTAAACACCCTAAAGAAGCTTGGGCTCACAGAGAAACAAGCACAAGTGTATGTTGCAATGCTCGAGCTCGGTGAATCAGGAATGACTCGAATTGCAAAGAAGGCGAATCTGAAGCGCCCGACAGTTTATTTGATTATTGATGAATTAAATTTACTAGGCCTTTCTGGTGAAATAACAAAAGGAAAGAAGAAGTTCTACTCTGCAGTGCATCCGAAAAGATTGGTGGAGCTTGCGAAATTTCGCGCAGAGCAAGCCGATAATATCTTGCCAGAACTTATTGCATTGCAGAAAAATGATACCCGACCAAAAGTGCGAATGCTCGAAGGCATAGCGGGGGCAAGAATTGCATACCAGGAAGCGTATTCAC
>CAZOLF010000023.1:9076-9288 GCA_964580855.1 uncultured Candidatus Saccharibacteria bacterium | reverse complement strand
GAATCGGAGCAATAGCTTCATTACGAAACTGGTCACGCCATTGTTCATATTCGTGAACCCAGAAAGCCTTCACAACTGGATCCTTTAAATTTCCAATCACCATTTGGCGGTAATCTTTGTCCACGAGCATTCGAGGGATTCCAAGAAGTGTTGTACCAGGGGTATCAAGAAGGGCAAGAATTGCATTGTTGAGAATGTATTCCATACGAGAG
>CAZOLF010000023.1:8575-9066 GCA_964580855.1 uncultured Candidatus Saccharibacteria bacterium | reverse complement strand
AAGATGGGCGACCCACGCCTGCTGCGCGAGCATTGGCCCAGATCTTTGTGAAAATTCCCATCAACCCAGATTCTACTAAGTGTTTGTACTTTGGATCATCGAGTTGAATAACATTGAATCCGACGTGGAATTCCGAATCAGCCGGATTGAAATATATAACATCCTTTACGCGATGATCTGGAATCAGGTGTAAGACTTCCTCCACAAGTTCTCCGTGTGGATCAACAACGCAAATACCATCACCATTTTGAATATTTTGGGCAATCAAATTCGAGAGTAGTACAGATTTACCGCTACCAGACTTTCCGAGTATATACATATGCTGACGACGGTCTTTGCGCCTAATACCAAAAACCTGCGAATGGTTGCGAAAATTCGTTTTGCCAAAATATGTTATATCTTTGTTGTACGGGATTGGGGTTTCCATATCTTGAGCCTATTATACAAATAATATGTAATTTATGAAAGCTATAACAGCGTCTTTGACATGT
>CAZOLF010000023.1:1241-8565 GCA_964580855.1 uncultured Candidatus Saccharibacteria bacterium | reverse complement strand
CCAAAATAGTGTAAAAAGAGGGAAAGGAAAAAAACATGAAAATAATAAATTCACTCACAGCATCGTTCCTAGATATGGAACAAATGGACTGGGTGATATTTATTATTGCCCTTTTAGCACACGTTGTTTTAGCTTATCAGCTTATCAAAAGCAACGATAAAAGCCAAAATTCTACGAGCTGGATAATGTGGCTCATATTGGAGTTCGTTCTCCTTATGACTCAAGTAGATACTGGCGATTCATACGCAATATTGTTTGGATACTGTTCAGGCTCCTTAACCATTACATTAATACTTGTGATAAAGAAACAAGTATCTTTTAAAAAAGAAGACTTGAAGCAAGATATTAAGTATGTATTGTTGGCTACAATTTGTTGTATAGTTTGGAAATTTGCAGATACATATTGGTCTGTAATCTGTTCCACTCTCGCAGTAGCAACAGCATCTCTTCCACAATTAGAAAAAATGTGGAAGAAACCAACACTAAGTGACCTGCTTCCATACTTTGGATTTTGGGTAGCAGGCACCTTGACGCTCATCAGTACCGACAATATATGGACAGTACCGGAAAAATTTTTCCCGGTAATCTCTATGGCCACGAGCACTCTTTTACTCTTACCTCTCGTCATTAAATTTATCTCCAAGTTGAGATATCACGGATATCTAGGAGTAAGATGCAAAAAAAATATTGAAAACAGCCCTACACTTGAATAACAAGGGGGCTGTTTTTAATTTATACCACTTCGTTTTGGTAACACGATTCGCAGTAAACAATCTCAGGCCTTTCAGGGTTATAGCTTGTTTCAAACTCATTATTACAACCTTCTTTCATACAAGCCCGATGCCAGAGCATAGGTTTATTTATAAATTTGAAGCGCTCCAAAAATCTGCAGTTGTGGCATTTATCGGGTAGTGGTATACCAATACGCCTATAAAATTGTAATTCGATTGGGACGATCCTATATGCTCGTCTACACTCGACGCACGCTATAATTTCCTTGGTAATATCCTCCGATACGTCACTTATTAAATCAGGGAGTTCAGAACCTTTTATTGTAGTTTGAAACTCTCGAATATTTGGTTCGCGCCACAAGAATCCCTTTGCCTTTGCTTCATCTATATTAAGTGGAGCATAGTCTTGAGCCAAGCTTTCATTGTATGCAAGAGGTGAAAATTCAGATGGGAAAAATTC
This sequence comes from uncultured Candidatus Saccharibacteria bacterium, assembly GCA_964580855.1. GTDB lineage: Bacteria > Patescibacteriota > Minisyncoccia > Phycocordibacterales > UBA9973 > UBA8515. The sequence goes on along the minus strand of CAZOLF010000023.1, from coordinate 7,374 downwards.
TCCGTACTTATAAACTCTTTGTAGCGAATCTAAATAAGGCATTTCATCCATATGCTTTATAATTTTTTCACGTAATTCCAGGTATTGATCTTTTGTATACTGTTTATTAAAAATACAGTATTGTTTTTTTGAAAGTCCTACACAACCAAAGCAATCTGCAGAGCCCACACAATAACTACAATATTCAAGATCTCTTGATTCTGCCCAACAATTAAAACAGTATTTCAAATTATATGCGCCTTCTCCGCAAGTTGTGCATTCATAAGCATTTTCTACGCCCATAAATAGTTGCACGCAATCATATGAATTAGCTGCTTTTAAAACGCTGATCTGTATGTATCGCATATTTTCCCCTTCTTGAATGGATACAGAATCCCGAACATTTTTCGAATCACTAATTCTATCACCTGTACAATTTAGATTTCTTATTCCATGATAATATTTTACTGGAAATTCCTGCCAAAATTCTAAAACTTTTGTTCGAAGTTTTTCAATTGATGCACGAGACCCCAAGTTTAATTCACTTATTTTTTTCTTATATTCTTCCTGAGATAATTGCTCGTTAAAAAAACAATACGATTTACCTCGTAGATTTACACAACCGAAACAATTCGTACATCCGCGCAATCCTTTAGAAAACCATACATCAACACAACTCTCACAATCAAGTGAATATAATGTCCTATAAGATTTATACACCATGACATCTTCATAACATAGTTCATCTTCAATTACTTCGTGAGAGTCAAAAGTATCCTTTGTATTTGTTGCCTTAACTAAATATGCAGAATTTTCAACAAAGTCTGAATCAAAGCATAAATATGCATTACGGAGCCTTCCTGCCTCATTGCAATAATCTGAATTAATCATAAACCCAGCCGATGATTTTGCTGGTAATGGAACTCTGGAGAATAGATCACTAAATTGTTTAAAAAATGACACTGAGAAATCATAATCTACCCCATAATCCATTGGATCCCAAGCATCACTATGCCAATAACTATTTTCGTAAGAATTTAAATTTGCTTCGGCAGGAAATCCTGAAAAAGAATCGAGACCTGTATGTGCATCTTTTCGACGAAATAAGTTCCGCTCATTTCTAAATGTTAGACGACGTACCATTCTACAATATGGGCACCATGTAGGTACAGGGACCTTCATTTTCTGATAAAAAGAAAAGTCGTCTGTGTCGATACTAAAATCTTTTTTGCAATTCTGACAATTTCTTGTTTCCATAAATTTATTTTTTACCTACAATCATGCGCTCCACTATTTGGCTACCTACAATCCCTACTACAAGCAAAGCTCCGTATATGATTAGCCCTTGCCAAAATGATATCGGTATTGATTTGATACTACCAAGCACAAATGCCAATAGCCATGAGATCACAGATACAGCCCCAAAGGCAAACGACATCCGACGGATACGAACATATTTGTGATGAGAATTTGTATCAGTAAAATTAATTTTCCTTAATGCTCCGTGAGTCACTTGAGCAAAAAGATATCCATTAATAATTACAAAGCCTACAATCACCATTTTCAAAAGAAATTTATCCGAAGCCGAATAGATAGATGGGTTAGAAAAAAATATTGCAATACCAGACAAAACAATCAACCACAAACTAACCCAAATAACTTTTGACAAAACTTCAAGAGTATTATTTTCGGTAGGGTTTATTTTCTTATCCTTTATGTAAACATTGAAAAGAATGTCGGATACAATAGCGGTGCCCATACCCACGATCACAGAAAAAACGTGGACTATCACGGAAATTTGCTTATTATCATTAAAAAAATGTATCGTTTCTTCCATAATATTTTTGAATCTAAATTAATGGTTCGGAACCTTTATCTTCAACAATCGGAATGTTACTTTCTTCCTCCTCCGCGTCATCACTTCTTTTTCCACGAGTAATCGCGGCCTTCTCTTGAGCACTGCGAACAATTGTAGATTCTTCCTGTTCAATCAATCTCTGAGCCTCCCCTGCTGGAATTGCAAATTTTCTCCTCGATGCTTCTAGCACTCTATCGCGATACGATGGATGAGTGGGAGCTAACACACGCAATGTTTCAGCAGAGAATGGGTCGTAACTTTCTCCATCAATTGTCATTTTTATAAAAAACTCTCCGATCCCCAAGTTAATCATATCTTTGATATCGAAAATCGGGGCAAATTCCGGCTTGAGTTTAACAGCATCATCACCTCCAACACGGAATGAAATAATAGACCCCACGTTCCCAAGTACTGCTTGCTCGACTACTGGTAATATCTGGCCAACGTATTGATGAGCTAAAGTTAGATTAATCCCGTATTTACGAGCCTCGGACAGAAGGTTTTCAAAAGAGTCGGTCACGATGTTTTGGAACTCGTCTACATATAGATAGAAGTCATTGCGATCCTTCGCTGCCATTTTGGCACGCGCCATACCAGCCTGCTTAATTTTAGTAATAAACATCGCTCCGAAGAATGAGGAATTTTCTTCTCCGATTTTTCCTTTTGAAAGATTGATCAAGATGATCTTCTTTTTGTTCATCAACTCTTCAATATCAATCTTGTTCTCCTTTTGTCCGAAAATATTTCGAAGCATTGGGTCGGAGAGGAATTGACCGAGCTTGTTAACAAGCGGGATGATCGCATCAGTATCGAACTTTTCTGACCAGTCCGCAAATTCGATAGCCCAGAATCTTTTGACCATATCGTCCTCGATATACTCCACCACTTTCTGACGGTAATTACGATCGGTAAGCATAGAGATCATTCCTCGCATTGTCGCATGAGGATAATCAAGAAGCGCCAATGTTGTAAAACGAAAGACGTGCTCAAGTCGGGGCGTCCAGTTGGCACCGAATTGCTTACGCAAAACTTCAATCAAACCTTGAGTCAATTGATGTTTGAAATTCGGGTCGACATTGGCAAGTGGATTGAAAGATGCAGGGAAATCCACATCTCCCGGATCAATAATACACACATCTTCAATTCTTTCCTCTGGAATAAACTCCAATATATCATCGATAAATTCTCCGTGAGGGTCGATCACACAGACTCCATGATTGTACGCGATATCCTGGCGGACCATTAACTCTTGTAATTTTGACTTACCTACTCCAGACTTTCCAATAATATATAAATGACGTCTACGGTCAACACGCTTGATACCAAAATAGAATTTTTTTTCTTCCAATGATGCAACATAATTCGTACGTCCAATAAATGAAACCTCAGACGGATCTAAGGACCCCAGAATCGGCAAGTCTGGTGGTGGTGGAGCGTATTTGATAATTTGAATTTTATTGGGCTTGTTGAGTGCCATGTAGCTATATTGTAGCAATATTATAAATAAAAAAACAGAGCTAAACTTATAAAAATAAGCCTAGCCCTGTTAGCAGCAGACACCTTATCGCAGTATTTTGGAAGATTTAATTCTCTTCCATATTGCAAATCTAACCTTTTTCTTGTCTGTATCGTCAGATACTAACTCAATAAAAGCGTGATGTGACACAATGTCCTTCTGCTCTTCTTGAGCCAGTTCATTGTAAAGGTTCCCTGCGCCAGCACGAACAGCAAAAAGATCTTGGTGACCTAAATCAATAGGAAACACATCATTGTCTTTGCGGTTTAAATTTACTGCAGTCTCAAGCGCAATTGCAATTTTAGTTCCCACAAATGAAGGATGCTTTTCAGAAGACACCTTAAATCTGTGTTTCGGATTTGTCTTTGCTGTTTCAGTTACTTCGTTTTCTGTGTTTGTTTGGTTAGTCCTGTCTGTCATGTTGTGATTAATTAATTTTTGAAGGGTTAAATGAAATTTCTCACTTAGTATACACCAAAAATGCCCTATGTCAATTTCAGAAAAGTGTTATAATATAAACTATGAAAAAAGAACATCTTTTAGAAGAGATTGTAGAAGCCCCCTCTGAATTATTAGAAAAATTCACTCACCAACACACAAGCATGAAAATTGAAGCATCCGAACCTCCTACCATCAAAAGCGAGGCTGGATATTTAAAAGCTATCGGCCCGGGGGTTGTAACAGGAGCTTCGGATGATGACCCATCTGGGATTGCTACTTATTCACAAGCAGGAGCACAATTTGGCACGGCCCTAATTTGGCTTTCAGTATGGCTCCTCCCCGCGATGATCATGGTCCAAGAAATGTGTGCACGTATTGCACTTGTAACGGGCCGAGGATTAGCTAGTAATATAAAAAGCTTGTATTCAAAAAAAGTCTTATATTTTATTACAATGATACTTTTTATGGCCAACACAGTGAATATTGGAGCCAACTTGGGCGCAATGGCCAAAGCAGTACAAATGCTTATCCCTTGGTTTAATTTTTATTTTTTAATAATTTTTATTGGGATAGTCTGCCTCTTATTACAAATATTTATCTCTTATAAAAAATATGTTAAGTATTTGAAGTGGTTTGCTATGTCGCTCTTAGCATATGTCGCAACAGGGTTAATTATTAAAATGAATTGGACCCAAATAATCAATAATGCAATAATCCCACAAATAACTTTTTCCAAAGAACAAATACTACTCATAACGGCTATCATTGGAACTACAATCTCCCCTTACCTTTTCTTCTGGCAAACATCTCAAGAGGTCGAAGAAAAGATATCAAAAGGTAAAATACTCGCAAGTGAACGTAAAGGAACAACAGACACAGAAATAAAAAAGATGCGATTTGATGTCAGCTTGGGTATGGTCTTTTCAAACTTGGTAATGTTCTTCATTATTGCAGTATGTGCCACAACTCTATTTTCAAATGGACTTACAAATATCAATACAGCGACCGATGCCGCTGAAGCCCTACGACCCTTTGCTGGTAATGCTGCATATTTACTTTTTAGTCTTGGAATTATAGGGACAGGGATGCTCGCAATACCAGTTTTGGCAGGCTCAGCATCCTATGCAGTCTCAGAAAGTTTTGGCTGGAAGGAAGGCCTTTATCGCAAGCTTCACGATGCACACGCATTTTATGGGGTGATAATTATTTCTGTAGTTATTGGTATGATTTTAAATTTTATTGGCATTGACCCTATCAAGGCTCTGATCTACGCCGCAATTTTAAATGGAATAATTGCCCCAATTATTTTAGTATGTATTGTGCATATAAGTGGTAGTAAAAAGGTTATGGGTAAATACAAAAATTCTCGACTCGCTACAATAATAGGCTGGTGTATAATAATCATACTAAGCATTGCCGCTAAAGGAGCCTTGGTAGCAATGTTTTGATATTTTTAAAATATTGGGTGAAATCATAATTCAACAATTTAAATGCTAGTTAGTATTATCAATCAATTATAGTACAATTAATCTATGGGAATGGAAAAAATGGGTAGCTTCGGAAATATGAACAGACGTGAATTTATAACCAAAGCGGTAGCTGCTGGTGCTGGTGGACTAGCTTACGAAGCCATTGATACAACTACAAATGAAAGGAAGGAAGGAGGCGTCGATCAAGAAATCAAAAAGGATATTGAGGGGTTCAAAGAAGTATTCCGAGAACACACCGCATTCAAAATGCTAGCCGAAAAAGAAGTTATCAACGGTGACGGGTGCAGTCGTCATGAGTATCTAAATAACTATTTCAAGAATCACAAAAGTAAATACATTCCAGCAGAAGTGCGTACATACATAGCCAATCTTATCCCTGGGATTGCCGCTGAAGAAACTAAATTTAACAATGGTCTTAAAAGCTCCGTTGGGGCTTTTGGTATACTGCAAATAATGCCAAGTACTTACTATGACACCGAAGGACACAAAGATGAAACAAAATTAAACGAAACTAAAAATAGCCTGGTCAAGCAAACCGCTTTTTGTTTCAAGTATTTAGACGAGAAAGTATACAAGCATCTCACAGAGTCAGAAAGCGCCGTTCCCCTGAATGATATATGCACACAATTTCAATTGGATAAAAAAGAAGGTGACATATTTAAAGCCCTAGTGACCGTAAATGCGTACAACGCAGGCCAAGGCAACATGGCAACAATTCTTAAAAAGTTTACAGAAACTTATCCCTCAGTGGATGACCTACCAAAAAATTATAATGGAAGTGGGTTAGGACTTTTTTACATTCTCGCAAACACTGCAAAAGAAAAAAAGTTTGACCCCGATTATAAAACC
>CAZOLF010000023.1:852-1231 GCA_964580855.1 uncultured Candidatus Saccharibacteria bacterium | reverse complement strand
GCTGGAAGCGAAGTCCTAAATGAAAATCTTGGGACTTCATATGGATTAGAGATAGAGCACAAAGATAAAGCAGAAGAAACAGAAAAGCCTAAAAGTACGCTCCAGTCCACTGTCGAAGCGGGTGCAGTAGGGGTTGGTGCTGGATTAGTAGCGAGTATCGCACAGGAACAACTAAAGAAAAAAGACACCTGGGCACGAAAGACAAGTATCAGTAGAAGAGAATTTGTGGCCAGAACAGCTAAAGTCACAGCGGTACTCGCAGCAGCGGGAATCACTGGATCGAAAATTCCTAATATGGTCTCAAAAATAAACTCAAGAATAGAGGGCATGCAAGAAGATGGTATCGAAGGTCTGACTTTCCCTGATGGCTCTATTTACA
>CAZOLF010000023.1:0-842 GCA_964580855.1 uncultured Candidatus Saccharibacteria bacterium | reverse complement strand
AAACCTTGACTAAAGAAAATTAACTTCTGAACAATAAGTTGAAAAAATTCCAAGAAGTCGCAGGTGAGACACTATTCCCAAATGAAAATTTCGGAGGAGACATAGATAAAACAAATGAAGAAACAAAAAACAAATTACCAAAAAGAAACTACGTATCATCTGGATTTAAAAGCTGGTTTAAGAAAAATGGAGATGAGGGGAAGATTACTCGCTATATTTCAGAAGGACAAATAGTGAACGCAGTAGAAGGTGGCGAACTGACATCTATAGAAGAAGTAAACGATCTCTGGAGATGTTTCAACGTGAAAGGTGGGCACGAATACAAAGGTTTCAATCACCCATCTTATTTAGCTCTTCATCCCAAAGCATTTGCTGTTCTAAAAGATATCGCTCTAAAGTTTCAACAGAAAATAATAGATGCAGGTATTGATAAGTCTAAATGGAAAATCCGTCCTAGGATTGAAAGTCTGATTCGAGACAAAAAGATGTCCAATGGGAGTGACTATTCGGCCCATGAATTTGGATTGGCTATGGATTTCCCTAAGAAAAAAGCATTTGATCTTATCTACATACCCGATAATACATTTATGATCTTAGACAAAAAAGAAAACAAGTTATTATACAAAGCCGTGGAAACACTCTTTATGGAGACATTAATAGATATTGATAAGGATGAAAAAGTACTAACCACTAGTGAATCACATCCGCCTCATTTTCATATCGCAACCAAAAATTAGGATTCATATTTCTGCTTGCAAAAATTGTAAAATAAGGTAATATATAGCTCATTGGGCCGTTAGCTCATCTGGTAGAGCACCTCATTTGCAATGAGGGGGTGGCAG
>CAZOLF010000022.1:3917-11495 GCA_964580855.1 uncultured Candidatus Saccharibacteria bacterium | reverse complement strand
TGTGCCCTCGGTACGAATCGAACGTGCATCTATTCCTTAGGACGGAACTGTTCTATCCATTGAACTACGAGGGCAGGAACTATTCTTTTATTCCAAGTAGTTCTACAATTTTTGGCTTATTAAAACCAACTATTAGATTATTATCTATGACGATAACAGGCACTCCCATTTGGCCACTTTTTGCAATCATTTCTTGGCGCTTTGCATTATCTTCAGCAACATTAAAATCGGTAAATTGAACATTATTTGCTGTAAAAAATTCTTTTGCCATGTGACAAAAATGACATGATGGTGTGCTATATACTGTGACTGTACTCATATAAATTAAAAAATTAAACTGATATAAATTTATTATATCACAAGACATCCCAAGTAGTAAATTTCGTACATTCTAGATCTCTATCGTCTATCCAATGATAATTCCCCCCTTTTGGTTTGCCAAAAAGTATAGAGTTGTATAAGAATCCGTGCTCCGACAGCCACGCTTCTGTTACACTTCGGTGACTCTCCTCTCGGGAAGTAAAAAAGGTCACAACGTGGCCATCTTTATACCATTGATTTATTTTTTCTTTTGAACCTGGGATTATTTCTGCGTCAGACATACGCTCTGGTTCATCGTTGGGAATGTCTTCACAAATTGTCCCATCAATATCTACTAAATAATTTTTGATTCCCTCTGGTAATTTAGCACTCCCTCGATGCCCTTTATCATTTACAACTTCAATAAAATCCATATATTTGTTTTAATTAATTAAATAAATTTTTTACGAACTCAATTAGCCCCTTTTTAGGAGCTACTGTAGATACGGCACTTTCAGCACTTGCTTCTTGATCTACTATAACCACCATCTTCTCGCCTTCTTTTACCACACGATATTTTTCTCTAACTGCTTCTTCAGCACCTTTTTCAGTTTCTAAATTTGCAATTTCATTCTTTATGGCATTTTCACGTGCTTGCAAGGATTCAATATTTTTTATCATTAAATCACGCTTTTTGGCCGTTTCGCGACTTTTTTCTACGAGCTCGATCATATTGTACATAAATATCAATACAACAACGAGAAGCCCAAAAAGCATCAGCGGTGAGTATATTAATTTGTTTTTATTTTGCTTTTTTTGAAATTCCGCCATACTATGCTATGATTATAACATGTTTTTCAGTTCAAAAGGTAGACGCAGAATAGGGAGACTCTTCAGTGTTATTGCTATATTGGTAATAATAAGCATGATAATGCTGTATACTCCAAGCTTCCAATAAATTACTCTGATTTATTGCGCATCATCTTCAGGAATACATCGTGAGGTATATTTACCGTGCCACGACCTGCCATCTTCTTCTTACCCTTCTTTTGTTTCTCTCTTAATTTCATCTTACGTGTAATATCACCTCCATACATATGCTGAGTCACATCTTTCATATATGCACTTACTGATTCGGATGAAATAATGCGACCCAAGGCTTTGCCTTGAATTTTAAAAGCAAACTGTTGACGAGGAATTACTTTTTGCAACTTTTCTACTTGAGTTTTTGCTTCTTCTTCCACACGACGTCGTGACACCACGCGCGTAAATGCCACCATTGGCTCATCAGCTACGAGGATATCTAGGCGCACAACATCGGCCTCACGATATTCACCAATCTCGTATGAAATAGATGCGTACCCTGAACTCAGACTTTTTAACTCATCAAAAAAGTTGCGCATTAATTCCCTAAGTGGCATCTCCATACTTACAGATGATCTATTATCTCCAAAATTTTCTGTCATTTTAACAGTCGCTTCATGTTCGTATAAAAATGGCATCAGATGCGTAATGTAATTTGTCGGCAAAATAATTTTGACATCTACCCATGGCTCGAAAATCTTTACCACATTTCCATCATCAGGGAATAAATGTGGTGAGTAGATTGTCTGTTCTTTACCATTTTTTAAAATCACTTTGTAAGTAATTGATGGCATTGTCACGACTAATTTCAAGTCAAATTCGCGCATCAATCGTTCGGTAATTATTTCTAAATGAAGCATTCCTAAGAATCCACACCGGAATCCTCGCCCGAGTGTCCCTGAAGTCTCTTCTTCGTAAGAAAATGATGAATCTGACAATCTTAATTTACCAAAAGCTGATTTTAGTTCCGGAAAATCATCGGCACTTTCAGGATACACAGATGCCCACACAACAGGGCTTGGCTTCATATATCCGGGTAAGGCTTGCAGTGGCTTCTTAGTATAAGTAATTGTGTCTCCAACAGAGGCAATGCCCGGCTTTTTAATTCCTGTTACAATATATCCAATTTCGCCCCCAGTAATTTTATCGCGAGGAAATTCTTCTGGCGAAAATGTTCCCACTTCGAGAGAAATAAATTTCTCATCCGAAACAGCAAACAATAGCGACTCACCTTTTACAAAGCTTCCATCAATCACACGCACATACACTATCACCCCCCGATGATTGTCGTACTTGAAATCAAACACCAGTGCTCGGCCAGATACACTTTGCTCTTCAACATGAGGACTTGGAATTCTTTTTACAATTTCACCAAGCAATTCTTTTACACCTTCACCAGTGCGTCCTGATACTTCCAAGATCAAATCCGGGTCAATATTGAGAAGCAAGGCAAGCTCCATTTTAACTTCATCTACACGAGCCAAAGGTGAATCAATTTTTGAAAGTACAGGAATGATTACAAGTCCAGAATCACGCGCCATTTGGAGTGTTGTGAGAGTTTGAGCCTGTACGCCCTGAGTGGAATCTACTAGCAATATAGAGCCTTCTACCGCCTTTAAAGCACGGGATACCTCGTAGGAGAAGTCAATGTGGCCAGGGGTGTCGATTAGGTTTAAAATGTACTTATCGCCATCCACAATATGCTCCATTCGGACTGGTTGCATTTTGATCGTAATTCCACGCTCGCGCGCAAGCTCCTTAGTATCCAACACTTGATCATTCATTTTACGCGCCTCGATAGTACCCGTCACTTCAAGCATTCGGTCCGCCAATGTACTCTTCCCATGATCTATATGGGCAATAATACTGAAATTGCGTATGTGTTTTGTGTCCATTATTCCCCTATCCTACCAGAAAAACCTTTAAATTAAAAGGTTAATAAAATAATTTATTTCCGCATAAAAGATTTTAAGTGCAATAAAAATTAACGCGCAAGCAAGAACAATGAAAGCTCTGTGGATTATTTTTTCATTTGAAAAATATTTTCTGAGTGAGTTGAAACTTACAACAACAAGGGATAGTGCAATAACCATAGCAATTTCAAATATCAGTATGAATAAGTATTCCCCAAATTTTATTTGATGACCAAGACTGAAAGCTATCGGTAAACAAACAGAAAGCCAGTATAACCACAAAGGTCCATTGAAAAGCATCAGGAGAAAAATATGTTTTGGTTTTAGAGACTCACAAGAACAAGTCCTCAGCCGACCCGTTTTTGTTCGTTGAAATCTATTTTTTTTATCTTAAATAGTTGGAAAGCGATATATAAAAGAATTATAAACCCAATCAGAGAAAGTATGTGAAAAATAATACTAGGAATTTTTAACCAAGTAGATGTTACAACTAGGAATACTCCTATTAAAAATTCAGTTAGCCCCGCAACAAAAATATACATAGCTCCATTTGAAAAGCCTTTCTTGGGAGATTTCAATATTTCTGAAAAAGCCAGGAAAATAATAGGACCTGGAATCAATCCTCCTATAAATCCTAAAGTAATTGCTGTAAAAATGTCTTTATATATCACCATACTAGTGTACTAGTATTTAATCCAAAAGTAAATAAAATTATTCTATAAATCCGCCTACTTGGTGGTTCCATAGATCAGCATACGTGCCATTTTTAGCCAACAGCTCTGCATGGGTTCCCTCTTCTACAATTTGACCTTTATCCAACACAATAATACGATTCATTTTCTGAATAGTCGAAAGCCGGTGCGCAATAACAATTGTCGTTCGCCCCTCCATAAGCTTTGCAAAAGATTCTTGGATATATTGTTCACTAATACTGTCGAGCGAACTTGTAGCTTCGTCCAGAATGAGTATTGGTGAATTCTTCAACATCGCTCGGGCAATAGCCACACGTTGCCTTTCTCCGCCCGAGAGCTTAACTCCACGTTCCCCAACAAGAGTATCGTATTTATCTGGTAATTCACTTATAAATTTATCTGCATGCGCTAATATTGAAGCTTCAACAATCTCCTTATCTGTTGGGTTCTCTTTTGAATACGCAATATTTTCTTTAATTGATCGATGGAACAGTATTGACTCTTGTGGCACATAAGAAATTTGTGCGCGTAACTCATCTTGTGTTATATGGGCAATATTTTGTCCATCAATTAAAATTTCTCCACTATCAACATCCGCAAAACGTAGAAGTATTTTTGTAATTGTTGATTTACCTGAACCTGAATGTCCAACAATACCAATCTTTTCTCCCTTATCAATCTTGAGATTAAATTTCTCTAAGACATTATCCTTGTCGTTATACCCAAACGAAACATCTTTAAATTCAATTACTCCATCTTTTATTGTGCACACTTCTGGATTTACTGGGTCTTTTACTTCAACTTCTGTTTCAAAAATATCAACAACCTCTTTAATATCAGTCATTGCCTTCATAAAGTTGGTTATACCGTCGGAGAGATCCCAAATACGCTCCATAATAGTGAATATGTACATATACGTCATAACAAAAACTCCTATTGTTATTTCTCCAATTTTCCATAAATGTATCATTGTAAATAAAATAAAAATATGAAAAACAATCATCATCACCGCCTGAAAAGCGGATCGTAGAAGATTGAATTTAAATGCCTTGTACATACACTCTTTCACAAATGTAGTAATTTTTTTAAAATAAGTAAATTCTTTTGAAAATGCAGAAAATATTTTAACATTGAGCATATTTGTAATGGAATCAGACAGAATACCGGTCACTTGTGAATCTGCGTTTGATTCCTTTAAATCTAATTTAATTTTTTGTTTTGCAAATAAAACAACCATGAAAAAATAGACAAGACACCAAATAGCTAAATACATGGCAAGTATTTTTGATTGAAAATACAGCATAATAGTAGTGCCGATAATCAATATCGTAAGAAACCAAAAGGTTTGAAATACAGCAAGATTAATTACTTCAAAAGCTCTTACAAAACGCTTCACTTTTGCAACAATGCTCCCAGAAAAATTATCCGAGTAAAATTTATAAGAATGATTTGCTAATTTCTTAAAGGAAAAGTCGTATATATCTTTTATCCCAGCACTTACAAGTCGAGCATTAGTATATTCCCTATATCTAGTGATAGAGATAGAAGAGATGTATGCTAAACTCATCGGCACAATAAAAAGAATTGCAAGATCATACCGAGCTTGAATACTCATATTAGTGGTGTTTAAAAGATCAATAATACTCTTATATCCAAAAGGAATCAGCATTAGTGTGAAGAAGATTCTCCCAGGAGCAATTAATAACATCAAGAGAAAGCCCAAACGATGGGGCTTTAAAATCAACCACAGGTATTTAAAAATTTTGCGAAATGAAAACATTATTCAACTATAACAAAAAAAGCTTGGAAATAAAAGATTAATTTTATTCTATAAATCCTCCAACTTGGTGGTTCCAAAGATCAGCGTATACTCCTTCTTTTTCCAACAATTCTTTATGAGTTCCTTCTTCTACAATTTTCCCATCTTCAAGCACAATAATCCTATCCATTTTTTGGATTGTTGATAGACGGTGAGCAATGACGATTGTTGTTTTACCCTTCATTAGTTCATTGAATGCATCTTGAATATATTGCTCAGAGATACTATCAAGTGAACTTGTAGCTTCATCTAATATTAATATTGGTGAATCCTTGATCATTGCTCGTGCAATCGCCACACGCTGGCGTTCACCTCCAGAGAGTTTAACTCCCCGCTCCCCAACATAGGTATCGTACCCATAAGGAAGTCTAGAAATAAAATCATGCGCATAGGCTTTCTTTGCCACTTCAATAATTTCCTCATCACTCGCATCAGCTTTGCCATATGCAATATTTTCGCGGATAGTACGGTGGAAAAGAATTGATTCTTGTGGGACATAAGAAATCCGAGTTCGCAAATCATCTTGAGTAACGTTACGGATATCCTGTCCATCCACAGTAATTGATCCATTAGTCACATCCATAAAACGCAAAATCAAATTTGTGATTGTAGACTTGCCAGCCCCAGAATGCCCAACGACTCCGATACGCTCACCTGATTTTACATCAAGGTTAAAATTATTTAGTACTTCCTGGCCATTTTTATAAACAAAATTTACCTTATCAAAAACAAGATGGCCTTCATTCATTCTAAGCTTTTCTGGATTTTCTGGGTCTTTAATATCTGGCATCACATCCATTATATCTACCATTTCCTTCATATCCGCACCCGCTTTCATAAATTTTGTCAGTGCATTCCCAAAATCCCATAACTTCTCAAAAATAATTACCATATAAGTTTGCACAAGTACTATTGTTCCAGTAGTAATCTTATTGTCGAGCCATAATTTTATCATTACGTACAAAAGAACACTTTGAACCAAGAAAGCAAGCAATGATTGTAAAACTTCAATTTTCCCAGCCAAAAACCATGCTTTCTTACTACGCTCTGCTCCTTCGTCTGTCATCGATCGGAAAGATTTGCTTTCAGCCTTGCGTGCAGAAAATATTTTTACGGCTAGTATGTTTCCAAATACATCAGCAAGTCTTCCGCTGATCTTAGAATCAGTTGCAGCTTCTAAAACGTCATATTTTACTTTCTTCCTCAAGAAATAAAGTATGATACCAAAGTATAGTATTATCCATATAGCAAAAAACAAAGAGATTATTTTTGATTGGCTGGTTAAAACCACGAATACCCCAATTAAAATTATAACTGTAGATGTAAAATTATACAGAAATATATCAAACATTGACTCAAAAGATCCTACGAATCGGCGTGATTTTGTGACCAAGCTTCCTGAAAATGTATTGGCAAAAAATGTCTGAGAATGATTCTGAATCTTATTAAAACAAAAATTCCGCAACTCTCGAATGACATTGATCTCAAACCTAAAGAAAATAAATTTAACAAATCGTGCGCAAAGCGAAGTAAGAAAACTTAGAATAATTAAAGTAAAGACTAGTTTCAGCAGGCCATCAGATGAAGTTGTTTCTATGTGGCCCAAAGAAATAACATCAATTATTTTCTTAAAGTAGACAGGTCGTATAATATGCTCTAATAGAGTCCTAATTATAAAAATTATATATATAGAAAGTAGTGCGAATTTAAATTTTCGCATTTGTGGCCAAACATATTTGAAGATAGCTCTAAATAAAGACATTTTTACATATTATCAGACAAACCCTTAAATTAAAAGGCTTAAAGTTCTTTCTGTTCTGGAATCGAGATTGCTCTTTTCCAGAATTTGTGAGACATCGCATCTCGGATAGCAATATACTCTTTGTTTTTCATGGATTGCAAAACCACAACCCCTGCAATAATACCCGAAATTCCCGCAAAAAAACCTTGCAATAAAACACCCCAGAAGGTGGAGAGGCTAAATACATCA
>CAZOLF010000022.1:0-3907 GCA_964580855.1 uncultured Candidatus Saccharibacteria bacterium | reverse complement strand
CTGGATTTCGCATCAGCTGCGCCTGGATTTTCGCTTGTTGCAGGGCTTGATCAAAGCGCTGCAGGGTTAAAACAAACTGGACTCCCGCTAAAAGAGCGAAAATTCCGAGCGCAAAATATGAGACTACTCCTATGGTGAAAGTTGCACATAAACTTTGAAATACTGTTCGTGAAATCCCCGTCTTCATCCCAACAAAAAAATCTTTACGAACACTGTGCCAAAGTAAAGCAACATTTATTAAGGAACCAAGTGCATAGGCGAAAGGAAGTGCAAGCATCTCTGTACCTTGCACATCGCTCACACGAAGAAGATCCTCTATAGTATGGCGCAATACTGGCATAGTATAAAATAGGTTTAATATTATATAACCAAGTATTACAATTAATACAGAGGAGAATAAATTTATCCACAAAGGCTTTTTTGTATTACCAGATGCGTAATATGCCCGAACTAAAAGAAGCACAATACTTTGAGCCACAAGAGAAATTATAAATAAAGCTACTGAGGCCGCGGTGAGCTTTGTCTGCTCCCAAGAAAATGTACTAGTCCCCAAGATTACACGCACAACCTGCGCTCGCAATACGATGAATAGTGCGGTAACTGGTAAAGACCAAAAAATGATCTGCTGAATCCCCCCGATAACACTTATACGAAAATTTTCCATATCCTTCTTAGCATAAGCTCGCACTAATATTGGAAATGCAGCAACAGAATACGAAATACCAATAATCCCTAATGGAACCGATTGCAAATTAAATGAAAAAGTGAAAAGCGAAATTGAGCCCACAGAAAGCTTTGAAGCAATAGATATAAAAATAATAAAAACAATACTATTAAAAGATAGCGCCAAAGTCCGTGGGATAGAAGTTCGAATCACAATGAAGACCTCTTTCCAGGCTATTTTACTTGTTAACCTTGGCAATAGATTGTGCGAGGAAACAGTAGGGATTTGTACCGCTAGATGCAAAAATGCTCCTAATATTACACCATATGCCAAGCCCACTGTTCCAAAGCTTGGATAAAAGAAAATGATTCCAAGAATAATTCCTACATTATAGAAAACAGGTGAAAGAGAGAAGATAAAAAACTTCTTGTAAAGTTGTGTGATTGTACCAATCAAATTTGAAAATCCAATTAGAATGGGTGAAAGGAGCATAATACGGCTTGTCTCTACAAGCATTTCATATGAATATCCATTAAATCCAGGAGCAATGAAACGTGCAATTTCTGGCATAAAAACATACACAACAATACTTACAACCAACATACAAAGCATAAATGCAGAGAAAATTGAATTCAAAAATTTTTGTGCTTGCTTTTTACTCTCGCCTCCTTTCAAATGATCAACCACAAAAGGCATTAGCACAGTAATCGAAGCCAAGGACGCAACGGATACATAGAGAAAATCCGGTATTCTAAAAGCGGCATAATAAATATCCAGATTCACCCCTGCTCCTACATAATGAGCAAGTAAACGATCTCGTACAAGGCCTAAGATTTGAGAAAGTAAAGTAAAAGCTCCAAGCAAAAGTGCCGCCTCATTTACACCATGAAATTCTTTATTCAAAAATGTAAAAAGCTTTTTTACCATCTTAAATAATTATATTTAATATACGCCCTTTTACATAAATAATTTTCTTTGGCTCTTTGCCGTCCATCCACTTGATTACAGTTTCATCTTGCATGGCTTTTTCTTTCACACTATCTTCACTTTCATCTTTATCTACGATAAGCTCGGATCTTACTTTGCCATTCACTTGCACGCCAATTTTTACAGTTTCGCTTTCTAATTTTTTTGGATCGAATTCTGGCCATTTTGATAAATGAATACTTTGTGAATCCCCCATTTTAAACCATAACTCTTCGGTAACATGTGGCGCGAATGGAGCAAGAATTTGTAGAAAGGTTTTAAAATCGTCTACACCTACAATTTCTTGCTTTTCCATTTCATTTATACAAATCATCATTGATGAAACTCCGGTATTGAATTTAAACATTTCAATATCCTCACTCACCTTTTTAATAGTTTTGTGAAGGATATTTTCTAATTGAGGATTGTGCTTTGTCTCCAAATTTACTTTCATTCCTAACCTCCAAACTCTTTCGATAAATCTATATGTGCCTACCATTCCATCATTATTCCAACATGCAGTATTCTCAAATGGCCCAATAAACATTTCGTACAATCGAAATGCATCCGCGCCAAAAGTCGCAATCACGTCATCTGGGTTTACAACATTTTTCCAACGTTTTGACATTTTCCTACCATCATTTGCCAAAATAAAACCGAGAAATTCCAATCTAGGAAAAGGTTCTTCTGTGGTGACACTTCCAATATCAAATAAAAACTTATGCCAAAAACGCGCATAAATCAAGTGGCGAGTTGCGTGATCACCTCCTACATATACATCCACCGGCATCCAATCTTTTTCTTTATTTTTATCAATTAAAATTTCATCGTTTTGTGGATTAATGTACCGTAGATAATACCAAGAACTCCCCGCCCATTGTGGCATTGTATTCGTCTCTCGCTTGGCACTCCCTCCACATTTAGGGCATTTTGTATTTACCCAATCAGTAATATTTGCCAAAGGACTCTCTCCTGTACCTGTAGGCTCGTAGGATTCAACTTCTGGTAAAATAATTGGTAGCTCACTTTCAGGGACAGCAACAACACCACAATCAACACAGTGCACTATTGGTATCGGCTCTCCCCAATATCTTTGCCGTGAAAAAACCCAATCCTTTATTTTGTAAGAAATTTGTCGTTTTGCATAGCCTTGATCGCAGAAATATTTTACCATCTCTCCTATTAAATCTTTGTTGATTTCTCGTCCAGAAAAATTTCCAGAATTTATCAACACGCCACTATTTTCGTGCGCATTAACTGGCATACTTTCGTCAGACCTCTCCATTACTTCTTTCAATTGAATATTGTATTTTTTTGCAAAATCGTAATCGCGCACATCATGAGCAGAGCAACGAATAATCCCTGTCCCAAAATCCATCAGAGCAAAATTAGCAATCCAAATCGGCATTTTAGATCCTTCATTAATTGGGTCGATTGCATATGCTCCTGTAAAAATTCCCTTTTTCTCTTTATCTCCAAAACTCTTTGCTGTTTTTTTGTGCTCATCGATAAATAACTTTACTTCTGATTCAATATCTCTGCCTTTAATTAATTCATTTACAAGAGGATGCTCAGGAGCAATAACTAAAAATGTGTCTGCATATAACCATGCAGGATACGCACTAAAAGCATCAAGTGTAATTTCACTATCCGCAACTTTATGGCTTACGACAACACCTTCTTTGCGTCCAATCCAATTACGCTGAGCTTCTTTTACTCCCTCTGGCCATTTTGGCAACTTGTCTAAGTCCGCAAGCATACGGTCGGCATAATCAGTAATTTTCAAAACCCATTGACGCATTGGCTTCTTCTCAACCATAGTCCCACAACGTTCACATGTGCCGTCAGCCTCTACGTCTTCATTTGCCAAGCCTGTTTGGCAAGATGGGCACCAATTTATTGGCTCAAAAGATTCATACGCTAGACCTTTTTTAAACATTTGAAGGAATATCCACTGAGTCCATTTGTAAAATTTTGGGTCGGTAGTATTTATTTCGCGAGACCAATCATGATCAAGCCCAATAATAGCTAACTGTTCTTTGAAGCGCGCTACATTTTTCTCTACAGCTACTCGTGGGTGAACTTTATTTTTAATTGCAAAATTTTCTGCCGGTAGACCAAATGCGTCCCAACCCATTGGGTGAAGCACATTGAATCCTGACATTCTTTTCATTCGACTATATATATCTGTCGCAATGTATCCCCGTGGATGCCCAACATGCAACCCATCTCCAGATGGATACGGAAACATGTCTAAAATATAATGTTTTGGCAATT
>CAZOLF010000021.1:2972-13517 GCA_964580855.1 uncultured Candidatus Saccharibacteria bacterium | reverse complement strand
TGATTCAATTTCGACAAGCGGGCCATCTCTCCAAAATAACTTTTTAATCCAGAAGAAGGATTCTACTTATATATTAGAGGTTGATGGTGACTCCATGATAGATGCGCATATTGCCAATGGTGATATGGTTATAGCAGAACGTACCGAGTTTGCTCGTGATGGGCAGATTGTTATTGCTGAAGTGGATGGTGAATTCACAATGAAATATTTTCGTAAAGAGGGAAGTCGAGTATGGCTTGAACCTGCTAATAAAGATTTTAAACCGATTTACCCTGAGAATGATCTCCAAATTAGGGCTATAGTTAAGGGAGTTATCAGAAAATATTAAATATGTTAAAATAGCCTCATGCTAAAGACTCCATTTTTTGACCCAAATAAAACTTATGATGAAAATTACAATTTTGGTCCTTTTGGTTCTTTTTCTAATAATGAAATATTCGAGCAAAAAGGTGAACCAGAGATAGATTTCTTGGGCCAAAAAGTCTATGTACCGTTTGGTATCCCCGCAGGCCCACTTTTGAATTCAAAGTTTTGTAAAAGTGCATTTGAAAAAGGTTTTGATATATCTGTTTATAAAACCGTTCGATCTAGTGATTTCCCATGTCATCCGTTTCCTAATGTGCTTTCAGTAAAAATTGAAGGAGATTTAACTCTTGAGAAAGCGAGCGGGAAGCTTGTTGCAAGTGATGATTATGATGTTAGTAATATATCTATTACTAACTCTTTCGGTGTGCCGTCCAGAGAGGTATCTATATGGCAGGAAGATGTCCAGAAAGCAATTTCATACGCAGGTAAAGGTCAGGTGCTCGTACTAGGATTTATGGGGACAGTCCGGGAAAATCAAACAGAAGAAGAATTTATTTCTGATTGGGTAAAAGTTTGTAAATTAGCAAAAGAAACAGGAGCAAAAATATATGAAGCAAATTTATCTTGTCCTAATATTGGTAATGAAGGTCTAGTTTGTTACAACCTTGATATGACAGAAAAGGTTTGCATTGCAATCCGCAAAGAACTTGGCGATCTACCACTTATACTTAAAGTTGGATACTATAAAAATGATGATGATATTAAGAGGTTGTTAGAAATTGGGTCTAAATATGCCAACGCGATATCGTCTATAAACACCATAGCAGCTGAAATAGTCGATAAAGACGGCCACCAGGCGCTCCCAGGAGGCCCAAATAGGCTTAAATCAGGAGTTTGTGGGGCGTCTATCAAATGGGCTGGTTTGGATATGGTTAGAAGATTAAAACAATATTCAAAAGAATTAAATAAAAATGTAAAGATAATTGGAGTAGGAGGAGTAATAAATCCCGCTGACTATTTCGAATATTTAAATGCTGGGGCTGATGCGGTCATGAGCGCAACAGGTGCAATGTGGAATCCTGAATTAGCTCAGGAGATTAAGTCTGATCCAAGATTATAGTTTCCCTATAGTATATATGTCGTAAAGATATATTGTGCGACACTACTATAAAAAATCCCCTATAAACTAAAGCAAGGTCTAGGATGGGCCTTTGTTTATTTTACGCTTTCAATACACAAGTTAAATGCTCGCACTGTCGCATTGTATTTATCTACGTTCTTTTTTATTTCTGCAATGAGTTTATTGTAATTAGTAACAATATCATTATACTTTTTTATTTCTGCTTGTTCTGTAGAGCCCTCTGGTACTACCCTATTGTTTATGTCAGCAAGTTTTGTGGTAAGTTCTTTACTAATAGTTTTCGCACTCTTCTGAGCGATTTCGATAGTTAATTTTAATTTTTCATCTAATTCTGGACATTTATCCCGAGACAATCCAAAGTGTTGTACGGCAAGCCACGTCTCTTTACCCTCAAAGGTGCCTTTAGCAGCATAGACACCAATTTCTGTATACTTTTTATTTAAAATATTTGCTCGGTGGCCCGGACTTGCCATCCATGCTGCAACTACCGCTTGATCATCTTTAAAGTTTCCCAAAGCTAGATTCTCTCCGATAATGATATATTGATAATCTACTTCATCAGCGAGATTCCCTACACCTTGTCCTGTGGGAGAGATATGTTCAAAATATTGTCGGGCTAGCATATCTTTAACCTTTCTTTCTGCCGAAAGATTTAACCTCTGATTTACGGTTAGAGGTTCGAGGTCACCCTCTATCTGCCTATTTTTGTTTGTCCAAGCAACTATGCCCGTTGGAGTTAATTTAATTTCATGGTTAAAAGAATTGGCAAAGTTTGCCACACGCAAAGCTCCAGGTGTCTGGACTATTTTCTTAAATCCAATAGCCAAGCTCTGGTCTGCTAATTTTTCCGCTGATTCATCAGTATCTTTTTTGAGGTTAAAGATATTTTTTATATTTAGAGGGGTATCATTTTTAAAACCTTCTTGAATATTTTGGTATATCAAAAAAATTTCACCCCTAATAAGATATAACCCAATAAGGATTAGTATAATAAATATAAGTTTAAAAAGTTTGTTCATAAAAATAAATTTATTCAAGGGGTACAATTATTGGATGCTTCATACCCAGCAGATTGAGCTTCAGTCTCAGTATCAAAAAAAACTTGGTTTTGAGGTAAAATTCTGTTGCTTGCCCCACAGCCTACCCTGTAGTAAAGTTTACCATTTTTTGACGCAACATACACTCCAGAATTTTGAGAAATTGGTGAGGTAATATTTTGGGATGAATAGGAAAATTGAGACTTAGTTGGATTTTGGGTCTTTGGGTTCTTAATATTGACTCCTAAAGAATTTATTGTAGAATATTGATTTTCTGTTGATATTCGCCCTAAGAAAAAGGACCCTATTCCTACAAGGATAATTGTCACTATTATCATCAGGCTAGACATATGGGTAGCTCTATATGCCCTTGAGACCTTGATTTTATCTCTAAAGTAGGTTATACTCATATCTGTAAATTATAAATCATTCTAGGGTATTTTACTACCCTATTAACAAACAATATGGCACATAGAAAAGCCGGAGGTTCGGCTAAAAACTTAAAAGACTCAAATCCAAAGTACCTAGGTACTAAACTTTACGCAGGTGAAATTGCAAAAGCTGGTTCAGTTATCATTCGTCAAAGAGGCACAAAAATAATGCCAGGTCTCAACGTGGGTATGGGCAAGGATCACACTCTTTTTGCGTTAAAAGGTGGTACTGTAGCATTCAGTAGTAAAAGAAAAAAGAATTTCAATAATACTACATCTCTTAAGAAAGTAGTAAATGTAATGTAATAAAAAATCCGACTTAAAGAGTCGGATTTTTTATTAGTTCTCAACAATAAGATTAAATTGACCTTGCTTATCCCCTTTCTTAATTTTTATTTGATGAGTTCCAATTTCCTTGATAGGAGTACTGAGGTTTATGGAGTCTTCATCAATAGTTACTCCTACTGAATCTTTGATAGATTCAACAATATATTTTTTTTGAATGGCAGAAAATAGATGCCCTTTTTCATTGGATTTCGCTTTTAAAACTACTTTTACTTCACTTAATTTATTTATTAAATCAGCAAAAAGTTTATTCTCCTCGGACTCTCTTTTTGAAGCGCTTTCTTGCATTTTTTGGATTTTTTCAAGCTCTTTGGGTGTTGCTTTTAAAGCAAGGCCTTTAGCGATTAATGCATTGTTGGCGTACCCATCTGAAAAGTCTTTAACCTCATAACGCCTGCCAACCTTTGGGATATCTTTTAGTAAAATAACTTTCATTTTATTGGATAGATTATTTTTTGAGTAAAATTTCGATTGCTTTTTCCATTTGCAAATCACGAGGTTTTTCTCCGTCAGTAATTTTATTCACAACAGTAATGTCTGGTTCGATTCCTTTTTCTGAAATAGAAATTCTATTTGGTGTGAGCCACTTTGCAATTGTAATCTTTATTGATGTTTTATCTGTAATCTTAACAACTTCCTGAACAGAACCTTTGCCGAAAGTGTGTTCACCTACAATAGTAGCTATCTTATATTCTTTCAATGCACCAGTTAGAATTTCTGAAGCAGAGGCGGAACCCTTGTTTGTTAATACAACAATCTTAAGCCGGTCATTGAATAATCTTGGACCATGACTGTAATGAATCTTTTCTTTTTTTGATTGTCCAAAATCTTCAATAACAATTGGCTTCCCTTCATCTATAAACCAACTAGCAATATCGATTGCAGAGTCAAGGTACCCTCCACTATTCCCTCGTAAATCAATAATTAGTTTATCTGATTTTGAGTCGATAAATTTTTGTAAAGCTTTACCAAACAACGATACGGAATTCCCAGTAAAACTGTATAATGAGATTACAAAAATATTATCTTTACGCATCTCCGCCTCTAAGATTGGAAGGTTGATAGTTGCTCGAGTGATTGTGAAATCTCGAGTTTTCTTTTCGCTCGGGCGTAAAATTGTTAAAGTTACATTGGTACCAACCTTACCTCGAATTAAAGTAAGTGCTCTGTCTATTGTCATATCTGTTGTATCTTCAGTATTAACTTTCAAAATCTTATCTCCAGCTTGAAGGCCAGCTTTGAAGGCCGGGGTGTCCTTCAAAGGCGCTATTATGGTCAAAACCTTGTCTTTCTTACCAATTTCAGCACCGATACCACCAAAGGAACCTTTAATAGAATCATTAAAAAGTTTATTTTCCTCTGGAGGGAAAAATACAGTGTATGGATCTCCCATTGAGGCAGCTAGCCCTTCTATTGCACCGTACAATTTTTCCTCATCTGTTTTATTTTTAGCATAGATTGATTTTTCATTTAAAATATCCCAAGCTTTCCAAAACGGGGCAAAATCAACCGGAACATTTTCAGAGCTTGTGTTTATTGCTCGAGCGACTTTCTCAACTCGGCCTACATAAACACCAATACTAAAAACTAAAACTACTAGAAAGAATATTTTTACAGCATAATTTATTTTTTTTGTTTTGTTTTGCATAAGTTTAGTTAGCTTTTTCTGATTCAAGCGCACCTAATGTATAAGTATTTGAAGGATCCCAAAGCATCCATGAATCAAGTCCTGCATCATAAGTAGCTTTAATCTGATCCTTTACCATGGTTGATGTGTACTTAGCTCCCATATCAAAGTCTTGCAACCAAGGACGAAGTTTGAGTCGAGATAAGCCCATTGCCTCTGCTCTGTCCCCTGCTTTTTTCATTGAAATATTTACTACTTCATATGGATGTTCGGCTGGGTTTTTAAATCCACCCCAACCACCTGCAAAATGAGATGGGTATACCATTGGCGCAACAAAATCAAAATATGGCAATGCTTTTTCCAATACTTGACCTATCCCAATGTCGTCAGTATTGACCGCAGTTAATCCAAATAAATCTGCGGAAATTGGAATGTTTTCATCTTTTTTCATTTCGACGGATAGATGTTGGAAGAAAGATTCTATATTATCAGCACGCTTTTTACCTTCTTGCAATCGATAATTGATATCAGAGATTTTCCCATCAGAAGGATATCTAATATAGTCAAAGTTTATTTCATCAAAGCCCATTTTATAAGATTCTTTTGCTATCGCAACAGTATATTTCCAGACCTCTTCATTGGCTGGGTCTAGGAACGATAAACCCTTCCTGTCTTTCCAAACTGCTCCTCCTTTCGTGTGTACAGCCCAATCAAAGTTTTTCTTTGTCATGAATGGATCTTGAAAAACTGATACCCTTCCAATTACATAAACATTTTTGTCGTGTAATAATTTAGTTAGAGCTCGGATGTCACTTATGCGATTTGAGTCTGTTTCGAATGCGGCCAGATATGGATCTTCAACCTTGAAACTAATTATTCCAGTTGAATCTTTAATATCGATAACCACTGCATTTACTTCAGTCTCGTCGATTAAAGGTATTATTTTATCCAAATATTTTTTTGACCCAGCAACCCAAGCAGATAAATAAATTGCTTTAACTTGTTTTGGAGTCGATATATGAGTCACTGGAGGTGGTAAGTCTTCTACAGGCTCCTCTATTTGAGGTTTAGTACTTTCTGAAAAATCAGCAACTTTATTTTCAGACGAGGTTTCTGATTCTGGCTTAGTGCTATATGTTGTGTTGAAAGGTACTAAGAAAACTATTCCAAGGAATATCACTAAAGCCCCTATAAAAATTTTGATGAATAGACTTTTACTCATTAGTTTCTTGTTTAATGTTATCTACATATGCATTCATAGCATTTTCTTCTTTTGGAACGCGGGCTTTTGCTTGTTTGAAGAATAAATATGCTAAATAACAAATCACAATACCAGATAGAGTAAACAGTAGTCTGCGTGCCGAATTAGGAAAACCTAAATATGGCAAGAGGGCTACCCATAAACCTAAAAAAAATAAAACTCGTTCTTTTCTCATTCCCCTATTATACAGTACTTTCTACGGAGTCACAATCACCACAAATTCCCCTTTTTGCTTGTTTTTGTCATTTTCTAGGATAGTCAGTAGTTCGCCTGCTTTACCTTCTAGGAATTCTTCATAAATTTTTGTTAATTCTCGAGCAATCACAACGTGCTTTTGGTTGGTAAATTTTGAAAGTGATTGGAGGGTTTTTATAATTCGATGTGATGATTCGTAGAAAACTATTACTTCAGAGCTGTTTTCTATCTCTTTAAATAGAGTCTCTCTTCCTTTTTTATGAGGTAAAAATCCTAGAAATGTAAATCTAGCCGATGAAACGCCAGATGCGCAAAGTGCGCTAATCAGCGCCGAGGGGCCTGGAATAGGCACGATACGTGCATCACTTTCAAACTCCTCCCTGATTTTTTGTACAATTAGAACTCCTGGATCAGAAATACATGGAGTACCAGCATCAGATACTAGGGCAAGATTTTTACCCTCTCTTAACATCTCAAGGATTACATTTTCTTTATTGAGAGTACTATGGGCATTGTAACTTTGAGTTCTGTTCTTTATGTTGTATTTCTGAAGAAGTTTTCCTGTAGTACGCGTGTCTTCACATAAAATACAATCAACTTCAGATAATATCCTAACGGCCCGATTAGTGATATCTTCTAAATTTCCAATCGGAGTAGCTACAATATATAGAGTGCCCAGTGTATTTTTCATATTTTTATTAAAACTTTACATGTAAAAACCAAGCATCATTAAAAGTGCTCCAATCAATGCAAGATTTTTCATAAAATTTATATGCTCAGACATGCGTGCATTCGCATCACCTCCTTTCCAAAACGCATGCATTATGAAAGTAGTAGGCACAAGAAAGACTAAAACAAGAATAATCGATAATTGGATATTAATGTTTAAAATGATTCCTGCTCCACCTAAAATCAATAAAAGTCCGGTTACCATAACAGAGATATCCGGAGATGGGATACCTTTCATTTTTGCATAACCAACCATAGATTTTGCATTTTTAAAATGTCCAAAACCAGAATACAAAAAGTATCCTCCAAACAACACTCGCCCTAGTAATATTAATGTCATCATAAATTTTTATTTAATATGTTAATTTACGCATTATACCACATTTTAATCCCAATTAAAATCGTGACCAAAATGTCCCCACTTGCAAGTATTTTTATACACTACTGTATCTAATTTCAAAAATTCTCTTATACCTTTTGGAGTAAGATTGTAATTTGTTATTTGCTCTTCTTTGCCATCTACAACAGCCACTGCCATTACAGGTTCTGCCTTGCCTATTGCATAAGCAAGTTTGGTATAAACTTCTTTTGCATTTCTTTCTTTTAAAATCTCTACTGCAATCTTGCGCGCCATGTACGCACCAGAACGATCCACCTTTGTATAATCCTTACCACTAAATGATCCGCCACCAATCGGGACTTCTGGGCCATAATTGTCGATAATTAATTTGCGTCCTGATAAACCTGTGTCTGCATCGAATCCTCCTTGATTCCATTCACCAGCAGGATTAATCAAATATTCTTTTGCCTTAATTATACTTTTTACAAGTGGTAATAATTGCTCATTTTTTGCATTTTGGAAGCTTACTACGACTGTTGTAACTACACCATCTTCAATGGTGACTTGTGTCTTGCCATCGTATGGATAAACTTCGAAAACTTTTTGGCAAAGATTGCGTGCGAGCGTATACTCAAGTGGTAGAAGTGTATCTGACTCACTAGTCGCATAGCCCTTCATGATACCTTGGTCACCTGCGCCTCCTGTATCTACCCCCGCAGCTATTTCAGTGCTTTGTTTTACTATATTTATAATTACTTTATATTCTTCACCTACTATACCCTTTATAATCTTTTCTAGATCAGGGTTAGCATTTGAAGTAACTTCGCCATTTACAGTAATAAGATTATGACCCCCCATAACCTCTGTTGCTACACGACTATTTTTATCACCTTCCAAATACGCATCGAGAATACTATCTGCGATAAAATCACAAATTTTATCTGGATGCATAGGACTCACAAATTCACATGTTTTGATCATATATAAAATAAAAAAATTCCTGATAAAATAGGAATGATATAGACTAAATATCTTTCCTTAATAATTAAGGTTGGAGTTAGCACCTTCCGGAAACCGGGGTTGCTGTGGGGTCATCGAGCCAATTCTCTACCACCACTCTTGATAAAACTATTTAATTGTATTTGTATACTACACCGTACCTAAAATTTTTGCAAATTATTTTTTTGATCTATGCTCTTCTATTGTACCTACTTCGATCTCTATTTTTTCAGCCCTCCTTAGGTTTTTTAGAGATTTTTTTGGCATTATGTCGTAGTGCTTTATTTTGTCCAACTCTTCGTCTATCCCCCACAAGTCTTCCATCTCTACCTCCCAACCCTTTTCGAAAATATTTAGGTCGAGCGGTGCTGAATATTGGCGAAGGGTTTTCACACCACTATTTAAAAAGTATTCGTGGAAATATGACATCACCAATTCACGAATATTTTTATATATTGGGTCGCGATAGCGGAGTACAGAATGATTAGTTTTGGAAATCGCACCCCAGAGACCATCAACTTTAAATACTGTAATCACGTGCTCCAAATCATCGCTAGTTGTTTTCAAATGTAGGAGCTTTGGTTTGTATCCATGGAGTGATAGAACATATGCCGAAAATATTGCACCCTCGATGCAATGAGCATTATTCTCGCGCAAAACTCGCAAAGGTGATTTGATAGTGTCGCATTTATCGTGCTCGAAGTTGAAAGGAATTTTATTTATAAAATCCTGCACCCTGGTCGGTGTATTCAATTTCTTGAATAATGCTATTTCTTTTTTGGTAAAAGAATTCATTTATGCAATTTCTTTTAAATAACATTCTTCACAAGCAATGCGCTCATAGCCCCAACTTTTTGGATAATATGCCATTATACTTTTTTCACAATAGGTACAAACATAAGCCTCACTTCTTGTTTGACTCATAGGCATTAATCTATCTTTTGTACGTACGTCGAAATGCACACGAGGTAGTGCTATATTTTTGTTTTTGAGGAATGTTAATTCGGCTTCGGAAATATTGTATCTCCAACCTGTTATCGGGCAGATTAGTGCTTGTTTTGAAATCGAACTATCTATATCACTTATTAAATCAGGAAGTTCATTTGTTGTCATACCTTCAATTGTTTTACTCTCACTTTCCTCCCAATACCCACCTCGTTCAACTACATAATCTTTTGTAACTTCAGGGAAATAAATAGCGGCAGTAGAAAGATTATAAGGCAATAGCCCCAACGAATAAGGTGGAAATTGACCGTACTCGCCACGCTCTTTCATGTCTATGATTATTTTTTCTTTTAGATTTTCATACTCTTCTTTTGTGTATTGTCGATTCAAGATACAATATTTTTTTTTCCGTAATCCAACACAACCGAAACAGTAGTCCACCTCTAAGCATTCATCACAATATTCTGAATATCGGGCTCCGTCACACCAAATTGAACCTTTTAAGTCATATGCATTTGTACAACAAGAATTATTTCCAGAGACTTGTATACTCCAACATCCTGTTAGATCAATACAATCCTTGGCTTTCAAGCCACGCAAACAATTAACACAGTTCTCCGATTCTTCCCAGCAAAATACATTGGTGCAATTGTTGCAATTAGTCATGTACGTACCAAAAGAATCATAAGTCTTAATATTAAAATTTTCCTTATGTACTGCATTATTTTTCAAAATTTCTTTGTATTGATTTTTAAATTTTTGGAGTTCTGTATATGAGCCCAAGTTAATAGATTTCATTTTTTTCATATACTCTTCTTTTGTATATTGAACATTTTCTATGCAATAAGATTTACCACGAAGATTCCATGACATAAAGCAATTCGAGCAATTACGGCAATCAAATAAAAATGAGCTATCTATGCAATCCCTGCAATTCTTAGAAAAAAGTAAATTATATGAGGAGAAGCAATATCCACAATCATAGCATTGATCAAGATTAAAAACATGAGAAATATCCGCAGAATCTTTAATATCTATTGCGCGATATCCATACAAAAGATTCTCTGCACGAAGAGTTGAGCGAGATAAGTAACAATTCTTTGATTCCCATGCATCGTCGCACCAATCGCAATCTACATTTTGAGCGCCTTGCTGATGTGGACGAGGAACCTTCTCTTGCAATTCCTTT
>CAZOLF010000021.1:0-2962 GCA_964580855.1 uncultured Candidatus Saccharibacteria bacterium | reverse complement strand
CAAAAAATGAACGAGTTGAGTTATAATCTTGCTCATAATCCATTGGATCCCAAGCATCACTCCACCACTCTTTGGAAGTATATATTGGGTAGCGAGCATTTTCTGGTAATATTGTAATTAGTCTTTCACCAGATAAGTCAGACTGCCCAGTTCGGAATTTACCGAAAGGCCAAAATGCCATATGATGTTTCCATCGACACTGCACGCAAATATCAGGAATAACGAGATTCACCTTCTCGTACATCAACAATTCCCTGTCTGTAATTTCAAATTTTTCATTACAGCTTGTACAGACCTTATTCATATTCAAAGTATAAGCATTAAATGCTTAAATATCAAGCGAATTTTTTAAATATACTTTTCTTTATTGTATACCATTTCCATTTCAAATTACATTTCCAGTCACAGTATGCTATTCCTCCGGATGGATGATCTATTGGATTATCAGCTAAACAATTTTCACAACAGATGAAATGATCGTGACAAAATAAATTCGCGCAGTTTACATAATGCTCACTTGGATTTCCACATTTGTCACACTTTCCAATTATTTCGTGCTGATCAGGATTGTTGAAATGCATTGTGTTGCGTTTATCGAAAACATATAGAGACCCCTTGAAATCTTGGCCTGGGAATTTCTCCATGTAGCTGACAATTCCACCATCTAGCTGGTAGACATCTTTGAATCCTTCACGTACAAGAAGACCCGATGCTTTTTCGCATCGCACTCCTCCTGTACACACAGTCAATACAGTTTTCTCTTTCAAATCGGCTATTTTATTTAAATTTTGTTTTAAATCTCGAAAATTATTTAAATCTGGAAAAACAGTGCCCTCGAATTTACCAACCTTCAATTCATAATCATTGCGCATATCTACGATATGGAATTCCCTGCCTTCTTCATACCACTTTTTCAAATCTTCTGGCTTCAAATGTATGCCAGTAATTTCATTTGGGTTAATGTCTGCTTCGTCGCCTAGATGTAGTGATACGATCTCCTTGCGAGTTTTTATTGAAAGTCGTGGAAATGCAGTACCGTCATGAGTACCATCACTTACTTTCCAATGAATATCAGTAAATCTTGGGTCGGCCTTCATAATGCTCATATACTCGTTACAAGCCTCTAAAGTACCCTCAAAAGTGCAATTTATGCCCTCTGTAGCGATAATCCCACGCCCTTTGAATCCAAGGCGCTGACAGAGCTCAAACTGCAAATCCCGCTCCATTTTTGGATCGGTAATGTGTGCATATTTATAAAACAAAATAATTTTATACATTTTTACTTACGATACTTTTTAGATTTCCACTTGTCAGCGATTTTTACACGTGTGAGTGATCGCTCGAGTTCTGCCGCAAAGTGTTCGTAGTCCACTGTGCCTTTGTTGAGTGCTTGTTGGCGTAGTTCTTCGGCGCGAGCTTTTGCTTTTGTAATTTCTTCGTCATTGATTGCACTTACATGCTCAGCAAAGTCCGCAAGGATGGCAACAAAAGTTTTCTCGCCTTCCTTTTTCACTTCAATAAATCCTCCAGATACAGCCATTGGCACATACTCGCCATCGGTCATTGCCACAATATCGCCCGATGCAAGCCCTGAAATCAAAGGAATATGCCCTGGGAGGATTGTGATCTCGCCATTTGTCGTCGGTAAAGAAACTTGATCTACCATTTCTTGGAGAATCAACTTTTCCGGTGTAACTATTTTTAATTCTAATTTTTGTACCATTCGTAATTTTTAATTATATCGCACCCTTCATATAAAACTCTCCTTCTGGTTTGTCATCATGCTTACCATCCAGAATTTCTCGGAATGAGCGGATTGTTTCGGCAAGCGGTACGTACTGCCCTGCACTACCTGTGAATTGCTCAGCAACGAAGAATGGTTGTGAAAGGAATTTCTGGATTTTACGTGCGC
Organism: uncultured Candidatus Saccharibacteria bacterium; assembly: GCA_964580855.1. Classification (GTDB taxonomy): domain Bacteria; phylum Patescibacteriota; class Minisyncoccia; order Phycocordibacterales; family UBA9973; genus UBA8515. The sequence continues at coordinate 1,050 of CAZOLF010000021.1, read as the reverse complement.
GCAACACGAGAGCCTTGTCGTCTTCAGACAATTCTTCCATACCAAGAATCGCAATAATGTCTTGTAGATCCTTGTAGCGTTGCAATACTCTTTGCACTTCACGTGCAACTTCGTAATGCTCTTTACCCACAATGTTTGGGTCAAGAATTGTACTTGATGAATCGAGTGGATCCACCGCTGGGTAAATACCAAGCTCAGATAATGAACGGTTGAGCACCACAGTCGAGTCGAGGTGGGCAAATGTTGTAGCTGGAGCTGGGTCAGTAAGGTCGTCAGCTGGCACGTATACGGCTTGCACTGATGTCACAGAACCTTTGTCAGTAGATGTAATACGCTCTTGCATACTTCCCATTTCAGATGCTAATGTCGGCTGGTAACCCACAGCAGATGGAATACGGCCAAGCAATGCTGACACCTCGGATCCAGCTTGAGTAAAGCGGAAAATGTTGTCTACGAAAAATAGCACGTCTTTACCTTCCGCATCGCGGAAGTGCTCTGCCATTGTGAGCCCTGAAAGAGCTACACGCAAACGAGCTCCTGGTGGTTCATTCATTTGTCCGAAGACCATGGCTACCTTTGGCAACACACCAGATTCTTTCATTTCGTGGTACAAGTCATTTCCTTCACGAGTACGCTCTCCAACTCCTGCAAACACAGAGTAGCCTCCGTGGTTGCTTGCGATATTGTGGATCAATTCTTGGATGACCACGGTCTTGCCCACTCCTGCACCTCCGAAGAGTCCTACCTTTCCACCTTTGAGCACTGGACAGATCAGGTCGATGACTTTGATACCAGTTTCGAGGATTTCGACTTTTGTAGCTTGCTCGATAAATTCTGGGGCTTTGCGGTGAATTGGCAGTGTTGTTGTTCGAGCCACAACTGCACCTTCATCAATTTTGTCGCCCAATACATTGAACATTCTGCCCAAAGTTTCTTTACCGACTGGCACAGAGATTGGAGCACCTGTATCAGTAACTTCCATTCCACGAGCCAATCCATCTGTCGAATCCATCGCCACAGCGCGGACCATATTGCCACCCACGTGTTGTT
>CAZOLF010000020.1:12073-13717 GCA_964580855.1 uncultured Candidatus Saccharibacteria bacterium | reverse complement strand
GAAGACAACTCTGCCTTGCTCGGGGGCATGATTATTACCAAGATTCAGCTAGCCGCGATGGAGCGTGTGCGTATCCCTGAAAATGAACGTAAAGATTTCTATCTGTATGTCGACGAATTCCAGAACTTTGCGACAGACTCATTTGCTAATATTCTTTCAGAGGCTCGTAAATATAGACTTAATCTGATTGTTGCGCATCAGTATACAGCGCAATTAGCCACAAAAGACAGCACCGCAGTTCGTGATGCGGTGTTTGGAAACGTGGGGACAATGGTAATTTTTCGTGTTGGTGCCGATGACGCTGAATTTTTAGAAAAGGAATTTGAACCTGAATTTACAGCTCAAGATTTAGTTAATTTACCTAACTTTCATGTTTATCTAAAATTAATGATTGATGGAATTACTAGCCGTCCTTTCTCTGCAACTACTTTACCTCCAATTAAAATTGATATTGATGCAAATGTAAAAGATAAAATTATTGAATCTTCACGTAGGTTATACACAAGAAGTCGTGAAGAGGTAGAAGGGGAAATTTTGCGTTGGAGTGGAATGTTGCAAAATCCTAGTGGCTCAATGGAAGGGAAGTTCCCCGCTGTCTGTGACTCTTGTCAAAAGAATGTTTTTGTTCCGTTTGAACCATTACCAGGTAGGCCTGTGTACTGTAAAGATTGTATGGCGAAAATAAAGTCTGGTGAAATCAAACCTGCACGTGGATATATTACTCCCAAAGCTGAACGTACCGAAAAGCAGGCTGGGGCACCACTAGCCGCTCTAGGTATTGAATTTACTGTTGATACTAAAAGTCCAGCTTCAAATAATTTCCAATACAAGAATTCTTCTCAAGCACCACAATTTGTGGACAAAAAAGTTTTTCCAAAGAAAAAAAGTGCGCCATCTCCATTGTTAAAAGACTTGTTAAATAAAATTGAAGTAGACAAGCCAGCCCAAAATTTTAATGCTGAGCTTGAAGTTAAAAAGGTTGTACCTACACCAATCTCTCTATCTTCACTTAAAAAGCCAGAACATGAAGTTAAAAATATTCAAAATAAGACAAATTTTGTTACAGGGAAAGATGTTACTCCTGAAAAGATGAGTGACTTAAAAAGCGCACTCTCTAGTGTTCTAGCCAAGGTGGAACCAGAAGTTAAAAAAGAAGAAGTCCCAACAACCCCATTGCCGATTCACGCCTCAACCCCAACCCCAACCCCAACTCCAGTCCCACCTCCACTTCCAACTCCAACAACCCCGGAGCCTGTGCCAGTACCTAAGCCCCCTTTGACTCAAAGTTCGGATAATGTATCCACTTGGCAGAAAAAATCTGCGGAGAAAGAAGTCCCTGAAGATGTTTTACTTAAAGTTCTTGAATAAATATTTGTATAAAATTTATCAATAATAAAAAGTAAAATTAAATGAAAAAAATATTTTATCTACTAATTATTTTGTTTTATATAGGCTTTTTTATTCCAAGTTTTGCGCGGGCCGATATTAGTATTACAGAAGTAATGTATGATGTAGATGGCACAGATACAGAGCGCGAATGGCTTGAAGTTTATAATTCTGGGCCTAATCCTGTTGACTTGTCTTCTTGGTATTTTTTTTCTGATAATACTAAACATACATTAGTACCTATCTCTTCAGGGGTTA
>CAZOLF010000020.1:8691-12030 GCA_964580855.1 uncultured Candidatus Saccharibacteria bacterium | reverse complement strand
TGGCCAGATTTTACTGGTTTGATATACGACAGTAGCTGGACTGGGTTTAATAATACAGGTGAATCTATCGCGCTAAAAGACCCCGATTTAAATTTAGTGGGTTCCGTTACATTTTCTTCAAGTAGTGGAGGAAATGGCGATGGCCACACTTTGCAGAAAATTGGATCTTCGTGGGTAGGGTCTATTCCAACTCCAGGAAAATCAAATGAAGTAAATTCTGTTAGCGAGAAGGATTCCACTACGAATACTTTGACTACCAATTCATCAACAATAAATACGACAGCATCAAGTTCTTCCAAGGGTACTAGTGTAAGTAAAGCACCAGAAGCTATTCCTAAGATACAAACTGAAATAATTTCTAAGCCTGGAGCTTTTGTTGGTCTTGCTTATGAATTGAAATCAAAGACGCTCGGGTATAGTAAAGAAATTTTGGATGAGGGGAAGTTTGTTTGGAGTTTGGGGGATGGTTCTATTAAGGAAAGTTTGAGTGATAAACCCTTCTATTATATTTACCAATATCCGGGCGATTATGTTGTGACCCTTGATTATTATTTAAGTGCTTTGTCAACTGAGCCTATAGCAACAGATCGATTAGTGATTACAGTTATGTCAACAGATGTTGTTATTGCAAGAGTTGGGGATGCTAAAGATCCTTTTGTTGAGTTAGAGAATAAGTCGACGCGTGAAGTTAATCTCTCGAAATGGATTCTTAAAAATCAAAATCATTTTTTCCAAGTACCTAATGGTACAATAATTTTACCAGGGAAAAAGCTTATACTTTCATCTCGAGTTACAGGTTTTACTTTAGAGGATATACAAAATATTGTTCTTACTAGGCCCGACGGGGAGGTAGTAAGTGTTTATCCTCATGTTATTAGTAATAACTCAAAAACATATTCACAAGTATTAAATATACGTCCCAATACTCAAGGAAAGGCAATTATAGATAAGGAGAATGTTATTGATTTAAGCTCACAATCAGCAAGTGCGAGTGGGGCTCGTATTGTTGGAGATATTGATATAAAATTCCTAATTCTTCTAGCTCTTGTTGTTATATTAGGATGTATTATTGTATTTCTGATACACAAAAGATCCATCAACACACAAATTGAAGATGGGTTTTCGGCTGAAGATATAAAAATTATTGAATAGTAGCCTGAAGCTCTGTATTGATTTCAGGGGCCTTATCAATTGTGTCGGTTGAATTTTTTATTTGCTGATCCTCTGTTGGCTTTTTGAGGGTTTCAAGTGAAGTGGCGCTTTGTTGAATTTTATTTATTATATTACCAACAGTTGCCACCTCTGGGGAGACATCTGGTTTTGCGAGCGGTACGAGAGTGGTTTTTGTTGGTGTTGGGTTTACTGCAACTTGTTCGAGGGTGCTTGTTTCGACTTGAGTAGGTTTTGTTTCAGGGGTAGGAGGGACAGTATCACTAGTTTTATTATCTACACTTTCCACTTTAATTGTTTTGTCTTTTGGAATAACTATTTCTGGGTTTAGTTTTTCTTCTTGAGTTTTTGTGATTTCAAGTAAGTCTTTTTCTTGAGTGGCAATTAAAGGGGCCAATTCCGCAGTAGTTTCGGCAAATTCTTTTGGATTTTCTTCTGCTAAAATGTGAGCAACTTCATCAATTTTCTCTATATGAGTCTCGATCGCTTTTTCAGCGATGGCTGCTTTCTCTGGAGTAAGTGTGTTTGAGGCGACTAATTGCTTTATCTCATCTATACGTTTGGCAACTAGGTATTGTTGGCGCAACATCTTTTCTTTTTTGGATATAAGTAATATACCTTGGACTTGTTCTTGTATTTGTTCGTTTTTTATTTTAAGACTGTATAGATTGTCTCCCGGTAGTGCATCTGACGCGCCATAGGAAAGGGTGCTCCACCCTGTAATTAGAATCATAAAAGAAAATACTGTGGCAAGCGTTGGCCTCCACAGGGTATGAGCATAGAAAGGACTTTTGATATTTTGAATTTTTGGTTCTTGGTTATATTGATTCATATATGAAAAAATATTTGAACGGAGTAAATCCCGCTCTTTTTTTGTCATAGAGAAATTTGTTCCTTTCTTTAATTGTGTTTCTATTTTATTCATTATTTAATCAAATTTTTATTTGTTCTTTTATCTTTTCTAGTGCCCTATGGATCTTAACGGAAACGTGGTTTTCAGACTCTTTTAATATGTCGGCAATTTCTTTAACAGACATATCATTCATATAACGTAGAGTGATAACTTCTTTGTATTTGTCATCAAGCTTCTCGACTACATACCAAATACTTTCACCCATTAACTTATCTTCATCTTTGGAATGGCTGTCATACCCTTCGTCAAACCCTCTTTCAATCATCGTATCTAAAGATTCAGATTTTTTCTTGCGATAGTAATCTATAATCAAATTTCCTAAGGTGCGATATAAAAATGCTTTCAAATTATCAATCTCATTGTCAGCTGAAATATATTCCCAAACTTTAGTAAAAGCCTCTTGGGTAAGATCGAGCGCAACATTGCGATTAGATGTTTTCCATAATGCATAACGGAAAAGTCCATCACTGTGTTCATCATATGCTTTAAGGAAATTATCGTTTTTCATTGACTTGGCATCTTTCATATAGTATGACGGGCTAAAAGGCGATATATTACACACCCATCCTTGTATATTATAGACTATTTCCTTTTATTTTTAAAGGTTTTTTGGTAAAATAGTCTTTATATGAAAGAAGAACAAAAGATTGTGATTGTCGGTGGGGGATTTGGGGGGATAAGATTGGCTTTAGATTTGTCACGTAAATTGGCCCCAAATATGAAAATTACTCTGATCTCTAATAAGCATCACTTTGAATATTACCCGAGAATCTATCGTGCCGTTACAGGAGAAAGCCCTCTTGAAATTTGTATACCTCTAGATGATATTTTTTTAAATAAAAATGTAGAAATTGTTGTTGATGAAATTCAAAGTATCGACCCTGCTTCTATGGCTTGTGTCGGATCGAGTGGCTCAGTGTATAAATATAATGATTTGGTTATAACTATTGGTAGTGAAACTGCTTATTTTGGCATCGAAGGAGTTCAAGAGAGAGCTTTTGGGTTTAAATCTATTCACGAAGCACTCAAGCTTAAAAATCATTTGCATAAAATGTTTGAAAAATATTCAGGAGCAGACAAAGATGAAATGGTTTCAGGTCTTAATGTGGTTGTGGTAGGAGGAGGTCCTACTGGGGTTGAATTTTGTGGAGAATTAATTGGATATTTGAAAAAGATTGTTGCAAAAAACCATAACATTGATCGGTCTTTCGTGACAGTTGAACTTATTGAAGCATCCTCAAGACTTCTACCAACAC
>CAZOLF010000020.1:0-8681 GCA_964580855.1 uncultured Candidatus Saccharibacteria bacterium | reverse complement strand
GTATAAAAGGCTCCACTCTCTTGGAGTTAACATTTTTTTAAATAGGACTGTCGTTAAAGAAGAAATTGCAGAAGCTTTGACAAAAGATATGTCATTTAAATCACGGACTCTTGTCTGGACTGCTGGATCTAGGCCGCATAAATTATATTCAAGTATCCCTGGCATTACATTGCATAAAAATGGCAAGGTTATTGTTGATGAACATTTGCAAGCTGTTGGTGTCCCGCATGTATATGTTGCTGGTGATGGGGCACAGACCCTTTATTCTGGAATGGCACAAACGGCAATTTATGATGGTGTGTATTTAGCAAAAACTTTAGCAAAAATATATCAGGGCAAACAGCCTCCTACGTATAAACCTAAAAAGGTTGCTTATGCTGTGCCTGTTGGTCCGCACTGGGCTGCTGTTTCTGTTGGTCCGCTTCAAGTGTTTGGTTTTTTGGGTTGGGTATTACGTCAAATTGTAGACTTTAAATTTTTAATTTCTATTCTTCCTTTTTCGAAAGCTATGATCGCTTTCCGTTCCAAAAGTCATTTATGTGAATCTTGTCCAACTTGCAATGAATTAATAAAAGAAAATTCAATTACTTTTCCGTTTTAATTTTTTCTAAAGCCCCTGTAATCTTTTTAAAATCTTTTATCAAAGTTTCTCGCATTCCGCCATTATATAGCGCTGCCGCTGGGTGATATAGAGGCAGGAAATGTGTTACAGGAATATGTGCGAACTGTTTTATGATGAGCTTGCCGTGAGCATCACTTATTTTTAACTCGGGGAAAAAATCATTCATTGAATGTCTTCCTAAGAACACAATGAGTTTTGGATTAATAATACTTAATTCTTTGTATAGCCACTCACTACAATCCTTTTTCTCTTGTGGTTCTGGGTCACGATTATTGGGCGGGCGGTATTTTGCAATATTTGTAATATAAATATCTTCACGCTTCATCCCTATTTCCTCAAGCATTTCATCTAGGAATTTGCCCGCAGATCCAATAAAAGGTTGGCCACCGAGATCTTCATTTTTGCCTGGAGCTTCACCAATAAACACAACTCGAGCCTCGGCATTCCCATCACCATATACTGCCTGCGTAGCAGTTTTTTTCAATTCACATTTGCAATTTTCCTGCCAATAGGCATTTAATTTATCGAGTTGTTCACGTTTAGATTTCATAAAATAAGTATATTAAATAAAGGGATATTCGCAAAGCCCTTGACAAAAATCTACATTTTGTTATATATAAAACATGACTAGAAATCATACAAATCAAAGTATCCGAATCAGCCTCATCTCGAGAGCTGATATTTGTGCTTGATTTCTAAACTATAAAATCTAGAACTTGAACCCAACCATCGGCCCTTGAGCCGATTTTGTTCTTTAAAAAAACTTAATAGAAAAAACAATGAAAACAGAAATCACAGAATTAACTCAAGAAAATATTCTTGAATTTGCAAAACTGCGCCTAGAGGCTGTAACTCTAGAACCACTAGCTTTTGGTGTTACTCCAGAAGAAGAAAAAACATTTCTAAAAGAAAATCTCCCGAAGTATTTTTTGAACAATGATTTTCTAAAGGTTTTTGGTGCTCGGCACAATGATGAATGGGTCGGGATTATCCAAATTGAAAGGGGGAGGTATACTATGTCGAGACATACCTGCTGGATTCAATCCTTTTATGTAGCTCCAAAAGCACGTAGCTTTAATCTTTCTTATCAATTGTATAAAAAAGTAGAAGAGCAAATTGCTAAATTTGGGGGGATTGAAATTGTTGAGTTGTGGGTATTAGGATCCAAAACAAGAGTTATTTCTCTCTACGAAAGAGTAGGTTTTAAGGTTACTGGGAAGAGAGAAAAAGCTGTTTTCTATAACGGCATTTACTACGATCGTCTTTTAATGCGTAAAATGCTCTAAGAATTTCTATTTTTTAAATTACGACCCTGTCTTTGACGGGGTTGTTTTTATTTTAGGATCTTAATATCTGCACCGATTGAATTGAGACGTTCGGCGATTTCTTCGTAGCCACGATTTATCATATATACATTTCTTAGTATTGAAGTGCCATTGGCTCCAAGCATACAAATCATTATTGCCATAGAAGGCCTGAGAGCGGGAGGGCAGACAACTTGAGCAGGCTTCAATTCTGTTCCACCAGTAACAAAAATTCGGTGGGGGTCGGCAAGGGTAATATTAGCTCCAAGACGGTTTAATTCTGTAAAATAAATTGCGCGATTTTCATACACCCAATCGTGGATCATTGTAACTCCAGTTGCTTTAATAGCAATCGGTACAAAAAACGGAAGGTTGTCCATATTAATTCCTGGATAGGGATTAGCGTGAATTTTGTCGCATGGGGCTTTTAATTTAGAAGGGAAGATTTCAATGTCAGCTAAATTTGTTCGTTCGTTGTATGAAAAGTATCTTTTCAAAATTTTATATTTCAAACCCATTTTTTCGAGCTTATATAATTCCAGAGTAAGAAAATCTATTGGGCATCGGGTAATAGTGAGCTCTGAATCAGTTACAATGCTCGCTGATATAAACATCATTGATTCGATTGGGTCTTCGCTGTTTGTATACTCAATATTCTTATTTATGTCTTTTACTCCGTGTACTGTGAGCGTACTAGTGCCAATTCCATCAATTTTGACACCCAATTTTTCTAAGAAGAAGCAAATTTCCTGGACCATGTAATTTGCACTTGCGAATTTTATGACGGTTTTACCTGGTATTTTTGCGCATGCTGTTAATACATTTTCGCAAGCTGTGTCTCCAGCTTCATACATCACGATTTCGCCGGGTTTTAATTTTGCATTACTTACATCATAACTATTATTTGTAGTTTTTATTTTTACACCCAAATGTTCTAACGCATATATATGTGCACTAACAGTACGCTTGCCGAGTTTGCAACCTTGGGCATGGGGAATAGAGAATGAAGGGAGTAAATGTATAAGAGGGCCCATCAGCATAACAATAGATCGAGTTCGTACGGCAGATTCAACATTTATATTTTTCAAGTTCAATTTTTTAGGAGGTACAATTTCAAGACAGTTTTGATTTATCCAAGTAATTTTAACACCAATACTCTCCAAGATCTCTATCACTCTTTGTACTTCCTCGATGTGTGCAATCCCATGTAGAGTTGTTTTGCCTTTGTTTAATAAGGATGCACAAATCAAACCCACTGATCCATTTTTAGAAAAATTTGTTTTGATTGTTCCACTTAATTTTTTTCCACCAGTGATTTGAAAATCAATAGAATCATTTATTGAAACTATCTGGTGTTCAAGGACTTGGCTTATTTTACCAAGTAGTTCGGTGCTGAAATTTTGCTCACCCTTCTCCATACGAGCGACTGCTGATTGGGAAGTGCCAAGCTGTTTGGCAAATTCACCTTGGGTAAGACCTCGGCGTTCCCGCAATTCCTTAATAAAAAAGCCTATTTTTTGTACATCTGTTTTTCTAACCATTTTACAATTATATATCATATATGATATAATTGCAACATGTTACAAGCCATTGAGAATGTTGAAATAAAAGATTATTGTACGTTGCGTATTGGCGGACAGTTCCGCTATTTTTCGCGGATTGATAGTACGGATAAGCTCATGGAAGCTGTTGAATTTGCTGAAGAAAAAAATGTTCCAATATTTGTTCTGGGTGGTGGATCCAATTTAGTTTTTACAGATAAGTTGCTGAACGTACTTGCACTCAAAATTGAAATTTCTGGTTTTGAGGTTTTGGAAAATAAGGATGATTATGCAGTTATAAAAGTTGGCGCAGGTGAGAATTGGGATTATTTCGTATCACGAACTGTTGCTAGTAATTTGTCCGGAGTTGAAGTCCTTTCTGCAATACCTGGAACTGTGGGGGCGACTCCTGTGCAGAATGTAGGTGCGTATGGTACAGAAGTTAAAGATACAATTGTATCTTTAGAATTATTTGACATAGAAAGTAAAAGTATAAAAATTTTATCAAATAATGATTGTAAATTTGGATACAGAGATAGTATTTTTAAAAACGAAAGTAGAGGTAAATTTGTGATTCTAAACGTCACGTTTAAGTTATGGAAGAAATTACCAAGCTTCCCAAATTATCCTGGGGTTAAAAAGTATTTTATAGAGCACAATATAAATACTCCAACATTGCAAGAAATCCGCAAAGCGATTATTGATATTCGCGGAGTCAAACTTCCTGACCCGGTAAAGGTCTATAATGTTGGCTCTTTTTTCAAAAATCCGATTGTTGAAAGTAGCGTGGCTGCACGACTAAAAAATAAAAATCCCGACCTAACAATTTTCCCAATCGACGAACATCTTACAAAAGTTCCTGCGGGATGGCTCATAGAGCAAGCGGGCCTAAAAGGCCGAGATTTTGGTAGCATATCTGTGTATCCAAACAACGCGCTCGTGCTTGTAAACAACGGCAATGCTACTTATGAAGACATCTTAAAAGTCCGAGATGAAATAATTAAAATAGTAAAGGAAAAATATGGTATTACTCTTGAGCAAGAGCCCGAATTAGTAAAATAAAAATACTCACATAGTGAGCATTTTTATTTTTATGTGCTCGAGAGAGGACTCGAACCTCCACCCCTTGCGAGAGACGATTTTGAGTCGTCCGCGTATACCATTCCGCCACTCGAGCATGTTTGCCTATTCTACCAAAAAAACACGAAAAAGCAATTTTTGTTTGAAATCATTTTTATGCTAAAATAGTCGGATGGCACAATTATATAGTAACTCAATATTTTGGATTGATGTAGACAAGATCAAGCCAAATCCTTATCAGCCTCGCAGAGAATTCGATGATGCACGTTTGAGTGACTTGGCGAACTCTATTCGCCAGTATGGAATCCTTCAGCCGTTGACTGTATCACGCAATGAAGTAATAAATGAAAATGGAGTAGAGGTGGAGTATGAATTAATAGCTGGAGAGCGCCGTTTGCGTGCATCGAAGCTTGCTGGTGTTCGAGAAGTCCCAGTAGTGATACGTGTAGGAGACGACAGTATGACAAAATTGGAGCTTGCGATTATCGAGAATTTGCAACGCGAAGACCTCAATGCTGTAGAACGCGCCCGAGCATTCTTTCGACTTGCAGAAGAATTCAAATTTACTCATGGTCAGATTGGAACAAAAGTAGGGAAGAGTCGTGAGTATGTTTCTAACACATTACGACTGTTGGCTCTTCCTCAGGAAGTTTTAGATGCATTATCAGCTGGTAAAATAAGTGAGGGGCATACACGCCCGATTCTTATGCTGACAGATCGTCCCGCTGAACAACTGGTTTTATTTAAAGAAATTATTTTCAAGAAGCTTACAGTTCGTGATGCAGAGAAAATTGCTCGTCGCATTGCTACAGACCGTGTTCGTAAAAAGGAATATTTACCAGACCCAGAGCTTGCTGATTTGGAAGATAAGCTTCAAGAGACTCTTGGTACCCGAGTGCATATTGAACGTAGAGAAAATGGAGGTCAGATTACCATCGATTTTTTCTCCAATGAAGATCTCCACACAATCTTAGATATAATCAAATCAAACAATGAAAATTCCAACCCAAATGCTATGCTAGAAAATTTTATTGCTTCTCAGGAGGGGGTAAAAGTTTCTTCTGAGGTTACGACTATTGAAGAACTTCCAATTGACGACAGAACACAAGAAGAGGTAAAAAAAGATGAAGAAGAAACTAATTTATATAGTATCAAAAATTTTTCGATCTAGAATTTTGCAAACGAACGGAATTTTGAAAGTAGGCTATTTTTATTCAAATACTGATGAATATGTTTTTTAGCCATTGATGTCTTTGCGTGCTCAAGCCACTTGGAAGATGGATGTGAATTTTTTTGTGTTTTGATTTCTACCATATCGTGGTTTTGGAGTTTTGTAAAAAGTGTAGCAATTTTTCCATTTACTTTTACACTTTGTGCATGGTCGCCAATGTCGGAGTGTATGGAATACGCAAAATCAATAGGGCATGAATCAATAGGTAAATCCACAACATCACCTTTTGGTGTGAATACGAAAATACGATCTTGGAATAAATCCGCCTTGAGATGCTCGATGAATTTTTCTGGTTCATTTATGTTTTGATGAAGGTCTTTTAATCCATCAACCCAATCCAAATTTTTCACAATATCTTCTGGATTATTCTCAGTTTTCCTTTTTGTTTTATCTTTGTATATAAAATGTGCAGCAATACCATAAGCAGCCTCGGCATGCATTTCTTGTGTACGAATTTGTATTTCAACTAGAGCACCGTTACCAGTAAAGATTGTTGTGTGTAATGATCTGTAACCATTTGGCTTAGGTGTGGCAATATAATCCTTGATACGTCCAGGTAGTGGGCGCCATATGCTGTGTATTAACCCTAATACTCTGTAGCAATCTTCAATGTCCTCTACGATTACTCGTAGTGCGATAAGATCATATATCTTGTCAATATCCATATTATACCTTTTTAGCTTTTGCCATAAACTATATTTATGTTTTGCTCTCTCACTGATTTCGATTACTTTTACTTTTTGTTTATCTAATTCTTTTTTTAATTCACAAGCAACTGTTTGTAATTCTTTTTGATTGATTTCTGATTTACTTGTCATTAATTTTGCAACTTCCTCGTATTCTTTTGGGTAGGCATATGGGAATGCTGCATCCTCGAGATCACCTTTGAGTTTACCCATACCTATACGATCGGCAAGGCGAGCATGAATTTCAATTGTTTCAAGTGCGATACGTTTTTGTTTGTCAGGTCGTACGTGTTCTAGAGTGCTGACATTATGCAATCTATCAGCAAGTTTAATGATCAAAATTCGAAGGTCGTTTGCCATTGCCATAAAGAATTTTCTTAAACTCTCTACGTGTCTTTCATGCCCTCTATATTTCATTGTGCCGAGTTTCGTTACCCCGTTAACTAGTGTAGCAATTTCTTCACCGAATTCTTTTTTTAATTCTTCTTCTGTTACTTTGGTATCTTCAATAACATCATGGAGAAATCCCGCAACAATTGTTTTTGTATCCATACCCACACGAGCAAGAGTTTTGGCAGTTTCAAATACATGTATAAAATAAGGCTCGCCACTATTACGTACTTGCCCCTCGTGAGCTTTTTCTGCAAAATCATATGCTTTTTGTATAAGAGCCTTATTAGACTCCTTTATTTTAGGCATATAATCAAATATTTCCTCAACATTCTTCATATTTATAGTATAGCGTAAATATATACTATAAACCAAATTTATTTTTTATTGTTTTTTATATTGTCACCAAGTTTATGAGGATTATGATTTTTACACATTTTGTTGCTACATCTTTCTGGAATAGTTTTCGTACCTTCCATCATAAGGGATTGGCAGTACTCGCAAATATTTCCTGTAGGTTTGGCCTTTATAGCATTTTTGCAATCTGGGTAATTGGAACATGAATAGAAAATTCCAAAACGGCCTCGGCGCTCCATCATCATACCTTTTTTGCAAGTAGGGCATTGGACGTTTGTCATTTTCTTTTTCATTTCTTCTTCGTCTTGCTCTACATATTTGCATTTTGGGTATCGGGAGCAGGCGACGAAACTTCCGAATTTGCCTTCACGTAATATTAATCGCCCGAGTTCAACTACTTTTGTACTCTTTCTTTTCTTCTTACCATTTTTATCAAGACCAGTATCTTCGACGGCTGTGCCACACTTTGGACAAGGCTTATTCAAATCTTTTGGGCCTTCCAATTCGGTACCATCAATTTTTCGAGCACCAGTACAATCTGGGTATTTTGCGCAGGATAGGAATTTGCCCGTACGAGCAAGTTTGATAATCATATCACCATTGCATTTAGGGCAACGCATGTCGGGATCGGCTTCACCCATATTTGTGGCTTTGGCCAATTTGTCCTTTTCTTTAATATCTTTGAGGAATGGTATATAGAAATCTTTTAGAGTTTTTACATACTCACGATCCCCATTGGCGATATCGTCGAGCTTGTCTTCCATTTCGGCGGTGAATGTGTCACTAATATATTCAGCAAAATTATTTTCCAGGAATGATGAGACTACATCACCGGTATCTGTAGGGTACAATGTCCGGCCTTGCTTCTCGACATAACCGCGTTCTTCTATTGTACGCATAATAGATGCATAAGTAGATGGGCGTCCGATACCACGAGCTTCCAATTCTTTCACGAGCCCTGCTTCTGTGTAGCGATTTGGTGGTTCGGTAAATTTCTCTGTACTTTTAAGTTCAAGCATTTTCAAATCTTCACCTACTTCAACGAGTGGCAACTCAACATCTTCGCCACGGGCTTCTGTGTCGACTGCAAGCCACCCAGGGAATAATACTCGCGAACCATTGGCTGTGAAATCTGGTATGTCACCGTTTTTGATATTTGCGACAATTTTTGTCTTCATCAATTTAGCATCAGACATTTGTGATGATACAGTTCGTTCCCAAATCAGGCGATACAATCTTTTTTGCTCGTCATTATGACCCTCATTCATGCTTTCTGGATGAGTTGGACGAATTGCTTCGTGGGCTTCTTGAGCGTTTTTTGATTTAGTTTTGTATACATGAGCTTCGGCATATTCTTTACCGTATTTTTTTTCTACTATATTTAAAATTTGTGCTTGAGCCACAGCTGACAAATTTGTACTATCTGTACGCATGTATGTGATGAATCCGGCCTCGTACAATTTCTGTGCG
>CAZOLF010000019.1:10331-15113 GCA_964580855.1 uncultured Candidatus Saccharibacteria bacterium | reverse complement strand
TTGCCTTAGTCGAGCTACTTATTGCATGCGCGATTATATCTTTAGTTACTTTTACAATAGTTTCAGCAGGCGGAAAGGGTGTGGAATTATCCAATCAAGCTCTTTCACAAACTCAGGCAAGCTTTTTGCTCGAAGAGGGAGGAGAGGCTGTGAAGATTATTAGAGATAATGCGTGGTCCAATATTTCTGCTCTTACTCTAAATACAAATTACTACCTTTCATACAATACAGGCACTGATGTTTGGTCACTTAGTACAACTCCAAGTGTTATAGATAATACTTTTACCCGTACCATTGTGGTGTCTGCTGTTAATCGTGACTCAAATGATGATATTGTGGCAAGCGGGGGAACTACGGATCCTAATATTAAGAAAGTTGTTGTGAGTGTTTCTTGGCCTGGTGTTTCAGGCACAATTTCCAAATCATTAACCTTTTATGTGGCGGATATTTTTTCTTAAAATGAAATTACCAAATTTAAAATCAGGGTATTCGTTGATTGAGGTGCTGATTTATATCGCGATTTTTATTGTGTTGGTCGTTTTGGTGGTTAATTCATTTATTGTCGTAGTTTCAACCTTTGACGAAACACGCACCAACAAAGATTTATTAGAAGGTGGAAATACTTCAATGGAAAGAATTGGGAGAGAAATACGTTTGGCAAATTCTGTAACAGCAGGGAGTAGTACTTTTGGGTCGCATCCTGGGGTGCTTGTACTTGATGGGGGTGACGCTTCAGGTGCTCCTCGTGTAATAAAATTTATTGTTGAAAATGGGGATTTAAATATATATGAAAATGACGTTTTGATCGGACCAATAACTGGGCAAAATGTACAAGTTTCTTCCCTTGTGTTTCGTAACGTGTCTACTAGTTTAAGTGATTCTGTTAAAATTGAATTAACCCTCCAAGACCTCAGAGGCAAGGCTCGCAAGACTAAGAATTTTTATAGTACAGTGACATTACGTGGTGGGTATTAAGCAAATTATTTCTTATGTTGAAAAATTATAAAAAATTAAAAACAAATAAAGGTGCAGCAATGATGGTACTTGTTATATTTACATTATTTATTAGCCTCACTATTATATTTGGGATCGTGACTCCGGCTGTCCGCGAATTCCAGGTAGCAAATTATAGCTTTGAATCAAAACAGACATATTTTATGGCAGAGTCTGGCATGGAAGATGTTTTTTATAGAATTAAAAATAATCGATTGGTAGACGCAAGTGAAGTTCTGACTAACGGTTCAACTAGTACAACAACTACTATTACAAATGTTGGTTCAAATCAGAAAGAAATCTCCTCTCTTGCTGATACAAATACTTTTCAGCGTAAAGTAAATATGGTTTTGGATGCGGGTGTAGGGACATCATTTTTTTACGGAATGCAGGCTGGAATTGGGGGGATCGTTCTGAGCAACACTGCAGGTATTATTGGTAATGTGTATTCAAATGGTCCTATTAATGCCAGTAATAGTGCTTATGTTACAGGGAGCGCAGTTTCGGCAAATGGTCAGTCTCCAACAGTCGATCAATCAAATGGTTCCGGTGTCCCGAGTAGTGATAACATATTTGGGAACGCAACTTCAACCGAGGACATAGCTCAGAGCTTTCAGCTTTCTGCTACGAATTATCTAAGCTCTGCACAACTTTATATAAAAAAATCAGGAAGCCCTTCAAGTGGCGTAGTTACGATACGCACTAGTTCTAGTAGTAGGCCATCTGGTACTATTTTAGCGACAGGGACCCTTTCGAGTAGTCTAGTTTCACCTAATTATGGATGGGTGAATGTTACTTTTACATCTAGTCCTCAACTTACCGCTGGGACAACTTACTGGCTAACGATTGACTCTGCCAGTTCGTCTTCAAATTATTATATTATAGGAGGGTCTCCAGCGAGTTACTCAAGTGGCACAGCTAAGATTGGGCGAGTATCCTCCAGCACTTGGGCGCAACTTGGTAGTAGTACGGACCTCTTCTTTTCTGTTTCCACAGGGGGAGCATTTGGATCTATTAGTGGTTTAATTGTTGGTACCAGTGGAACAGGCGATGCATCATCTCATAGTGTTACTGGCTCAACCGTAGCTGGGACAATTTATTGTCAAACAGGAAGTGGAAATAATAAATCTTGTAATACTTCACAAGCTGATCCTGTGCCCCAAAATTTCCCTGTTTCGGATCAAAATATTGCCGATTGGAAAGATCTTGCCTTGGCTGGGGGAACTTCGTCTGGGTTAAATTTAAGTGGTTCGACAGTACAAACCATTGGGCCGAAGAAAATTAACGGGAACATAACTTTGTCGAATAATGCTATTTTAAACACAACAGGGGTTCTGTGGGTAACAGGCGATGTAAGTATTAGTAATAGTAGTAAATTCAGAGTTGATGCATCTATGGGAGCGAATGGAGGGATTATCATTGTTGATGGGACTGTTACTACTTCAAACTCGGCAGTTTTTTCAGGTTCTGGTACTACTGGTAGTTATATGATGGTAATATCTACTAATACTGGGAATAGTGCAATTCAAATAAGTAATTCGGCAGGTTCAGTGATCCTCATTGCTCCTTACGGAGGGGTGATGCTGTCAAACACCGCAAGTGCGAATCAAATCACGGCGAATCGGATTACTCTTTCAAATTCGGCAACCGTTACTTACAATTCGGGTCTTGTCAATGCAGGGTTTTCTACTGGCCCAAGTGGAGGATGGAATGTTGCCTCTTGGAAGGAAGCTCAATAAAATTTGTGATATAATAAAACAATGCATAAAAAGATTGTCATAGGCAACTGGAAAATGAACCCGAGTTCTATAAAAGAGGCTGAGGTTCTTTTTAAAACTATTGTTAAACAACAAAAGGAAATTAAAAATACGGATGTAGTTATTTGTACACCATTTTTGTATTTACCGACTTTGTCTAAAATAAAATCAGGGAAAATTTCTATGGGTGCTCAAGATGCATACCATGAAGAGGTTGGTGCATTTACAGGTAATGTATCTGCTAAAATGCTCTCGGCTTTTAAAATACGATATTGTATCGTTGGCCACTCTGAGCGTCGGGCAATGGGGGAGACCGATGAACTTTGCAGTAAAAAAGTAAATGCACTTTTGAAGGTTGGTATCACACCGATACTTTGCGTGGGAGAGAAAGAGCGTGATGAGTCTCATGAATATTTGATTGTAGTGAAAAGACAAATTGAGCAGAGTCTTGCCGGTGTTTCTAAAAATGCTGTGTCAAAAATAATAATTGCGTATGAGCCAATCTGGGCGCTTTCTACTACAGCCAACCGCCATGATTTCATCCCTGCAGAATTTTTGGAAATAAAAATTTTTATCAAGAAAGTTCTCTCCAATATGTTTGGGGTCAAAACTCAATTGCCAAGAATTATTTATGGAGGATCTGCACGACCTGATAACGCTCTTTCTTTTATCCAAGACGGCGAAGCAGATGGTCTGTTACCAGGACGAGACAGTTTGGACCCAAAAAAGTTTTTACAAATTATTAAAATTGCTGGGAGTAAATAATATATGCAAAGCATAAAAGAAATTACTGAGTTGAAAGGGAAAAGAGTATTATTGCGTGTGGATTTCAATGTGCCTATTAATGATGGCAAAGTGGAAGATGATTCACGAGTTAAGAAGGCATTACCAACTATCAATTACTTGCGTAAACAAGGGGCAAAGATTGTGATAATTAGCCATATTGGCCGAGACCCAAAAGATTCTTTGGAAGTGGTTGCTAAAGTTTTAAAACATTCTATACCACTATCATTTGTACCTTCTGTGCTTGGGGCACAGGTTGATGATGCAATCGAGAAAATGAAAAATGGTGATGTGATAATGCTCGAGAATTTGCGCAGTATGGCTGGCGAGAAGAAGAATGACCCCTCTTTTGCGAGGGGACTTTCCAAACATGGGGATATTTATGTAAATGAGGCTTTCCCCGTGTCACACCGGGCTGATGCATCTATTGTAGGTATTCCAAAATTTTTGCCGAGCTACGCTGGGTTGCAAATGGAATTGGAAGTCAAAGAACTTTCACGTGCTCTTACCCCAGAGCACCCATTCCTTGTGATTTTTGGTGGATCAAAAGCCGAGACAAAAATTCCTTTAATTAAAAGATACCTCAAAGATGCGGACCATGTTTTCGTAGGGGGAGCACTTGTAAATAATTTCTACAAAGCAAAAGGTTTGGAAGTTGGTAAGTCCGTTCTAGATAAAGAGGTAAAAATTCCAAAAACATTCCTCAATCACAAAAAATTAATTTTGCCCGATATGGTAGTCGTTTCCCGTAGCCGAAATGTTGCAATTAAAGTGGAAGATGTGGGGGAGAATAATCAAATCCTCGATATTGGAATTCCAAGTATAAATCGCCTTGCACCGCTTGTTCACAAAGCCAAATTAATTCTCTGGAACGGCCCACTCGGGTGGTATGAAAATGGTTATACTGAAGCAACCGATGAATTGGTAAAATTATTGATAAAAACAAAAGCGAAAGTAATTATTGGCGGTGGCGATACAGCAGTTTTCGTAGAAAAGAAAAAACTTGCTCATCATTTCACCTTCGTATCCTCAGGCGGAGGAGCAACTCTAGAATTCCTCTCCAAAGGCACTTTGCCAGGAATCAAGGCTTTGAAATAGTATGCCGAAGCCAAGTGAGCTATTAGAACTATTACTTACAAATCGGGGAATTAAACCCGCGGACTTTGAGCGGTTTTTAAGCCCTGATTATGAGGCTCATAGTTATGATCCATTTCTAATGAAAGACATGGAGAAAGTTTGCGTGCGGATT
>CAZOLF010000019.1:4599-10304 GCA_964580855.1 uncultured Candidatus Saccharibacteria bacterium | reverse complement strand
CCCCGCAGCGGTCATTATGAACGACTTTTTCAAGAAAATTGGCTACACGAATTACAAAATTTATATACCTGACAGGCACGACGAAGGCTATGGTTTGCACACCGATGCGATTCATGAGTTTATTGCCGATGGAGTAAATTTACTTATTACTTTTGATTTGGGGATTACTGCAGTTGCGGAAACTGCTCTTGCGCAGGGCGCTGGGGTAGACGTGATTATTACCGATCACCACCTACCACACGAGAGCGTGCCAAATGCTTATGCAATAATTAACCCCAAGCAAATTGGGTGCAAATATCCAGACAAAATGCTCTGTGGTGCAGGGTTAGCATTTAAAATCGTGCAGGCACTTTGTAAAAAATATGGAGAATATTGGAATATAAATGCGGGGTGGGAGAAGTGGCTATTGGATATGGCTGGGGTCGCAACGCTTTCTGATCAAGTTCCACTTGTAGATGAGAACCGCGTGCTTGCATATTTTGGATTGAAAGTCTTGCAGAAGAATCATCGTGTAGGATTACAACAGTTCTGGAAAAAGGCTGGTGTTGATGCCACAAGATTGGTGGAGGATGATGTTACATTTTCTCTTGCGCCGAAAATAAATGCGGCAAGTCGAATGGATAGCCCAATGCGAGCATTTGAATTGCTTGCAACGACCGAAATTGCCGAAGCGGGAGCCCTCACTGATCACTTGATGAAGATAAATGAAACTCGCAAGACAATCGTCGCGCATATAATGAAAGAAGTGAAAGTAACTCTAAGTAAAAGAGAAGAGAAATCTGTAATTGTAATTGGAAATCCAAAGTGGCGCGTAGGAGTGCTCGGCATTGTTGCTTCGAAAATTGTTGACGAATACAAGAAGCCGGCATTCGTATGGGGGATGGAAGGCGGTGAGGTAATCAAGGGCTCATGCCGAGTTTATGGCAATATTAATCTAGTAGAAGTCATGCAAAAGATGCCCGAGAATAGCCTGCTTGAATTTGGAGGTCATGCACAAGCTGGCGGATTCGCCGTTCATCATGATGAGATACATTTCTTGGAAGAGAAGTTGGTGGCTGTAGTAGACAATTTGGATAAATCTGAAAATCTTGCAAATTACATAATGATAGACGCAAGTATTAGTATCGATGATGTAAATAACGAAAATTATAAAATCATAGAGCAGTTGGCACCATTTGGCACAGGCAACCCCAAGCCAACTTTTATGTTCAAAAATATTCAAGTAGCAGGAGTAAAAGAATTTGGTAAAGAAAAAAACCACTTGGAGCTTTCATTTTTAAATAGCAAAAGTAAAACAATAAAAGCAATCGCATTCTTCAAAACTCGAGAAAGTTTCAATAAGATTTTAAAAGAAGGAGATAGTATTGATCTAATAGCAGTTTTTGAAAAAAGCACCTTCGCTGGGCGCACAGAGCTAAGATTAAGAATTATTGATATAATATAAATATGAAAATTGAAGTATATACAGACGGGAGTTCATTAGGGAATCCGGGGCCGGGGGGATACGGAGCGGTTTTTGTCAGTGGTGGAAAAATTGTCCACGAAATTGGTGGATATGAAAAAGAAACGACAAATAACAAAATGGAATTGCAGGCTGTTATCGAAACTCTTAAATATGTCTCGAAGTCCAACTTTGATAAAAGTGAAGTTGTGATTCATGCAGATTCGGCTTATGTACTTAACGGCATAACAAGTTGGATTTTCAATTGGGAGAAGAATGGCTGGAAGACAGCCAACAAAAAGCCCGTTTTGAATCAAGAATTGTGGCAAGAATTAATCGCACTTGTGCGTAATTTCAAAGGCAAGATTCTTTGGCAAAAAGTTAAAGGCCACTCGGGGCATATTTACAACGAGCGTGCAGATGAAATTGCTACAACATGTGCATCCCAACAAAATAAATTCTAAATCACTAGTTTATAAGAAAAATATATAGGGTATTATATTTGACACATAATACTATTTATAGTAATATGTTTTAAAATTAAACCCTTTAAATATGAACTTAAAAAAATTGGATGCTCTTTTACTGAGCAAATTTCAGAGTATTTCTGATTGGATGCAAGATAAAATCGGTGTAAATAATTTTATAATTTCAAAGAGAGTTCTTGAGTTATATATTATTTTAGGTCTCGCTACTTTTTTACTCGAGATTTTACTAAAAAAGTCTTTTTTAGTAATTTTATTGGATATAATAGGTGTTTTCTTGATTAGTATTGCAATTAATGAACTAATCAAATTTTCATTTAAAAAATGCAATGCCAGCCCGAATTTACAAAATCCAATAGTCTTAGATTACGCACCTTTTAGACTTTTTGCTTTGCTACTTCTTTCTTTTGCTCTTTTTGATATTTGGGATTGTGTCACAAAAATTATTAACCCAAGTCCAATCATAAGAACACAGAATGAAAATGTACTTGTTTTTATCATGAGTGTTAAAAACATTTTTCCATTTTTTGCAATCTATTTTTGTTCTTGTACACCCAAACCACCATCCAAGAGTAGAATTAAGAAACTACAGGAAAAAATAGCAGAAAAAATTTTTTCACTAGGTTCTGTTAAACTTTCACCAGTAGTTGCTAGGTCAAAGAAATGAATTTATAACTGTACCCGAGCTATTTATAGACCGGGTGCTTTTATTTTTATATAATTATATTGGATGAACAAAAAGGAAATAATAATTTGTATGGGTCTGATTATTGTAGCTATCGTGCGGTATTTTTATTTTCTTCCTGTGCCCTCGCAGGAATTTTATGATTCTGTTGATCAAAAAGTCACTTTCAAAGGTATGGTCAGTGAGTATCCAGATACGAGAGAAAATCAAGTAAGGTTTGCCGTCATGCCGGAAAATCAAGATTTCAAAATCGTTGTACCAATTTATGACTTAGAAAGTGAGTATCATTATGGTGACGTGGTGGAAGTTTCGGGAATTCTTACCGAGCCTGAAAATTTTGAGACAGATACAGGTAAAATTTTTGATTATCAAAGATATCTTTTCTCACACGACACATTTTTTATAATAAAATCGGGGCAAGTGGAGAAAGTTGGGGAGGGTGGTAGTAGAATTAAAAAAATACTTTTCTATGCTCGAGAAAAATTCGAGAAATCTCTTGATAGAGTTTTACCATACGGAGATTCTGGATTTATGAAAGGTTTATTGCTCGGAGATAAAGGAGGTATAAATGATGAAGACAAAGATGCATTTGTCACTACAGGCACTATTCATATAGTTGCACTTTCAGGATTCAATGTGATGATTGTGGCAGATGCTTTTATGCGAGCAATTGGGGTAATAGCAACAGGCTCAATTGCTTATGTAAGTGGTGGAATCTCAATAATCCTTTTCGTGATTATGGCTGGTGGATCTGCAACAGCTGTGCGGGCAGGATTGATGGCAGTCATTTCACTCTTTGCGCAATTCTCTGGGCGGACTTACACAGCACTCCGAGCTCTTGTAATAGTTTCATTGTTAATGCTTGTATTTAATCCGCGGACAATTTGGGATGTATCGTTTCATTTATCGGTACTTGCAACTTTTGGAATTATTACACTACCGACAAAAATTTTAAAATATTTCCGATGGATTCCAAAGTGGCGAGGTTTCCGTGAAATAATGCTCGCGACAATCTCTGCCAGCATAATGGTCATACCTTACATAATGTATGTGATGGGATCTTTATCTCTCGTTTCACTTTTGGCCAATGCTCTAATCTTGCCAATCATTTCGTACTTAATGTTTTTTGGATTCATTTCAGGATTCATTGGGCTTTTCTCTCCTGCAATTTCAATCCCATTTGCATACATTGCCCACCTTGGTAGCGCGTACATATTCTTTATGGTCCACTTTTTTGCCAAGCTACCATTTGCAAGCATAAATATAAAAAATATGCCTCTTATAATTATTTTGGCTTTCTATGCTTTGCTTTTATTTTGGATTTTTAGAAAGAAGAATTAAAATTACCTTCAATTACTTCCCAATTTAGATTTGTGAAAAAGGCTTCTACATATTTCTTTTTTTCACTTGTTGGATAGTCGTATACATATGCGTGCTCCCACATATCTAATGCAAGGATTACTTGGCATCCGTTTAGTTGGCCTAGGTGTTGCTCATCTACCCAAGATGTTAGTAGTTTACCAGTTTTTTTATCATGATAGAGCATTGCCCAGCCGATACCACGAGTCATTGCTGTCGCCTTGAATCGCGCGAACCAATTTTCAAAAGACCCGTATTGATTTGCAAGTTCAGCTTTTAATTTTGAATCATCTGCAAGAGGTTTAGCACCACCTTCAAGCGAGCTGAAGTAGTATTCATGATTGCGCATACCATTGAATTCAAATGCGAATCTGCGATTCATTTCACCGATTATGTATGCATTCTTTTCGTTATCTTTTAATAGCTCTTGCATATCACTCTGTATTTGGTTACTAAATTTCACATACCCTGCATACAATTTCAAATGCTCTTCAATATTTTTTGCGCTAATTCCAGCGAGCTCTGGAATAGCAAAAGTTTTTTGTGTAAATGTTTCCATGTTTTGAATTATAGCATTTTTAAGATATTATAGTCATATGGAAAACATCCAAGTCCTTATTGTAGATTACGGTTCCCAGTACACTCTAGTGATTGGCCGGACTATTCGCGAGCTTGGATTTCGTAGTGCTATTCTTCCTCCTGACAAAGCCGAGCACTTTTTGAGTCAATATACTCCTAAATCTGTAATACTCTCTGGTAGCAATTGGAGCGTGCACAATGATGGTGCGCCAAGCCTGCCAGCTAATCTTGATATCACAGGTGCTAAATACCCAATCCTTGGGCTTTGCTACGGTATGCAATTATTGGCGTACAAGCTCGGAGGCACAGTGGATCGTCCACATGGGCATCGCGAATACGGACCTGCAAAAGTGACGGTAGATAATACACACCCACTATTTTTAAATGTTTCAAAAGATACAGATGTCTGGGCAAGTCATGGAGACACTGTTACCAAATTGCCAGAAGGTTTTAAAGAAATTGCAGTGTCAGGTGGAATAGCAGCGATGACGAATGCGGACAACAGAATTCTCGGTATACAATTCCATCCTGAAGTTGTAGATACAAAAGAAGGCAAGATAATGCTTCAGAACTTTTTAAATATTTCAAATTGCGTCAAAGATTGGAACCCAACAGATTTGATAAAAGAAATTCAAGACGAAGTGATGAATGTAGTCAATGCAAGTGCAAAGCAAAATGTAGTACTCGGTGTATCTGGGGGAGTAGATTCTACGGTTCTTGCGGCACTACTTGCACCAGTTTTAGGAGACAAGCTTGTTTGCCTTGCGATAGATACAGGCGGAATGCGCAGTGGCGAATTAGAAGAATTGAAAACAAATGTAAAGAGCGCTGGTGTAAAGAATCTGGTGGTTGTAGAAGCAAGCGATGAATTTATAAAAAATATCGGTACAACAATTGATGCTCAAGAAAAGCGCGGAAAATTCCGCGATGTCTACAAGAGAATTTTCGAAGAACAGATTGCCAAAAATGATGCAGGATTTATTGTGCAAGGAACACTCGCAACAGACATAATCGAGAGTGGCGAGGCTGGCAAGAGTGCATTGATAAAGACTCATCACAATGTTGGGCTTGCTTGGGAAGTGGATGATTTGCATCCATTACGCAATTTATTTAAATATGAAGTTCGGGAACTTGGTAAAGCCCTCAATCTTCCGCC
>CAZOLF010000019.1:0-4589 GCA_964580855.1 uncultured Candidatus Saccharibacteria bacterium | reverse complement strand
CCGGCTGTCTACGAGCGTAATCCTTTCCCAGGCCCAGGACTTTATTTGCGTATTGTTGGGCTCCCAGTTTCAAAAGAATATCTAGACATAGTGCGTGAAGCCGACAAAACTGTTACAGATATAATCAAAAAATATAATTTAGAAAAAGAAATTTCCCAATTGATAGTTGGAATCCTAGGGGTAAAGTCTGTTGGGGTAAAAGGGGACGAACGAGTCTATGGTCACGCATTGGCAATCCGTGCAGTGCAGACAATCGATTTCATGACAGCGAAAGGATATTATTTCCCTGCGGAAGTAGTTGATGAAATCACAAATGCACTTACAAAACACAAAGAAATTGTAAGAGTATTTTTTGACATGACACCAAAGCCACCTGCAACAACTGAATTTGAATAAAATGTTTAAGAGATTCAAAAAAGAATATATCGCACTTACTGTCCTCATTATTTTTGTATTGGGGATTTTATTTTTCTATTTTTACAAGCCACATGCAAATATTATGAAGGTTGCGTTTATAGATGTTGGGCAAGGCGATAGCATATTTATCCAAGCTCCTAATGGTGTGCAGATGCTTGTGGATGGTGGAAGGGGCGCGAAAGTTCTAGGAGAACTTTCGCGCCTTATGCCCTTTGGCGATAAAACAATCGACGTAGTAATAGGCACACATCCAGACGCAGATCATATCGGAGGGTTAGTAAATGTTTTAGAAAATTATGAAGTAGAAAATTTTGTAGAATCTGGGGCACGTTCCAACAGCAAAGTTTTTCAAAATTTGGAAAATAAAATTAATGAAGAAAAATCTAAAAGGATACTCGGTCGGGCCGACATGCGGATTATCCTTGATAGAGATCGGAATATTTATTTCGAAATTTTATACCCAAATCAAAATGTACAAACTTGGGAAACAAACGATGCATCAATAATAGGCAAGCTTGTCTATGGGAAAAGTAGTGTAATGCTCTCCGGAGACTCACCGATTAGTAAGGAGTTGTATTTAGTAAATAATAAGAGAGCAGATTTAGATGTCGATATTTTGAAGTTGGGTCATCATGGGTCGCGTACAAGCTCAAGCCAGCAATTCCTGCAAGCTACAAGTCCAGACTTTGTTGTGATTTCTGCGGGTCTTAACAACCAATATGGTCATCCACACAAGGAGGTATTGGATAGATTAAATTTTTCTAGTATTCCATATCTGGAAACTTCCAAAGATGGAACAATTATATTTACAACAGATGGAACAGATTTTTATCAAAAACAGTGGTGATCCCAAATTGTAGTTGGGATAACCTCTGACTTTTCGTAATTTGGGTGTGTATTTTCAAGCATATAAATAATTTGAAAAGTTTTTAGAATTTCCATTCCTTCATGTGTCTGATTCCATTCTCGGCATAAATATTTTCCATATCCTAGCCTGTATTTACTGAAATCACCTTGCCACAAATTCATCATATATTTTTGCCAACGTTGGTTTTTATAAAGAGCGGAAACATTTTTTGGCTTTTCATAATTTATTGTTTCTCCATTGCGGAATAAATCAACTGTTTCACCGCTTAGTAGAACCCCCGGGATTACATACCAGCCATCTTGAGTTAGTGGGTATGGTGTAAACATGTCCCATCTTTGATCCATTCTAAGTACTTCAGCTACGAAGTTAATGTTTTCTGGGATTATGGTTTTACTGCTCGGCATGGATTCTATGTTGATCAGTACCATATTGGTAGTTAAAAAAATTACAAATATATTTCTCGCGTATTTTGCAAGACTTCTTTTCTTCTTTGTAGTTTCTGGCAAGCAGATTAGTTTGCGGGTGTTTGCGATATAATCATAAATTTTATCAAATTGCTTTTGGATAAATCCCAGTGATAAGAGATATGATTTCCAAAAAAAGATGGGAGAAAGAGCAAGTACGGTGGCAAGGCCGGCTGTTTTGTAGTGATGAGTTCCTCTGTGGTCTACGACTATCCAAGAATTTTTTTCACCCATTTCGTTCTGGAGCATTTCGGTGTCAGGAGTTTTGATGGTGACATTTGAGGATAACCACAAAAGTCTTTTAAGCAGATGTACAGCTTTAAAACAAAAACCACATTCCGCATCATAATATATTGTTGCAACTTTTTTGTTTCTTTCGGCAAATAGATTTCGCAATTTTTTATAGAGAGTATCCCAAAACCAAGAAGGTAGAAGCCCGAGTGTTACAACAATACTAATCATACCGAAGAATCCCAAATGCATCGTACTATTTATACCGATCTGCATGAAAGCCAATGCAAATATTACAAATGTTCGAATGGGACCATTCTTAAAAGGGGAAAGCATTAGGATCGGGCCAGCAATTTCCAAGTATAAAACCCCATATGTGAGAGTCGACATTACAACCGGGAATGCTAGTAAATATTCCCCAAACCCTCGCGTCATCTGATCAAGAGAAAGCGCGTAGTATACAGCTTGTCCACTTGTCCAAGCGTCACCAGTTTTTAAAAGTCCTGACAAAAAGTAAAAAAGAAAAATTTGGACAATGTATGCAAGGGCAGGAACTCCGTAATAATTTTTATTTTTTAGAGTTTCACTTTTTATTAAACTATCGACTGACATATATTTTCCCAATGGTAGGAATATTGCCCAGAAAAGTATGACTCGAAATATAACATCACCACCTTGTAGTATGAGTGGATTTCTGTTGCCAATCGATACGAGTAATAACCACGAAATGATTGTGGCGAGGGTTGTACGATACCCAAAAACCATTGCGAGTGCAGAAACAAAAGCAAGGATGATAAAAATTAATTGTAGTTGCCATATTCCCGCTATGTTATAGAAAGAGAAATACCAATCTCCGCCGTATAAAGTGAACAAGTCTGCCCTAGATAAAACCCCTGTATCTGTATAAAATATTTTGAAATCTATTAGTCTTTCTATAAGGTCACATATGATTGTGACTCCAAGGCCAATACGAAGTAGTGCCAAGGATCTGTAGTCTAGGGCTATGATGCCTTTGAGTCTATCTTTTATTTTCATAAAAGTATTATACAATAAAAAATCCCTCCGAGCTTGACGAGGGATTTTTATTTTATGATTCCGGCTTTGTGGAGGGTGGCGAAGGCTCCATTTTTATTGATTGTTTTGATTGCGTTAGTCGATAGGGTAAGGTTGAAGTACTTTTTCAGCTCTGGGACATATATACGCTTCTTTTGCAGGTTAGGGTACTTACGGACTTTACCTGTTGGATTGAATTTGGTAGCACGAACAACGTTGGAGTATCCTCCAGCCATGATTGAGCCCTTTCCTGTTATGTCGCAGACTTTTGCCATATGATTAAGCTATGCTATCATATAAGCTATTCCTATGCAAGTTCTCGATAGTATTTTTTATATAGCAGTTCTTATAATGAGTGTTGTTGTGCATGAATATGCTCATGGCTATATTGCGTACAGATACGGAGATTCAACTGCGCATTTATCTGGAAGACTTACACTCAATCCGATTAAGCATCTAGATTTAATGGGTTCTATTATTATTCCACTTCTTCTTGTTTTATCTAACGCAAGTTTTTTATTTGGTTGGGCGAAACCTGTTCCATACAATCCAGACAATTTGAAAAATGGGAAAAGGGGAGTAATTGCGGTAGCTCTCGCAGGGGTTGTGGCTAACCTTACTATTGCTGTTATTTTTGGTTTACTTATACGTGTCGGACCAATGCTAGGTATTGATCCACTTAGTGCAAGTGAGGTTGCCCCATTTTATAAAATTTGTATTTCAATTGTTTTGATCAATACAGTTTTGGCTATTTTCAATCTGATACCAATCCCACCACTTGATGGGTCTAAAATTTTGTTCGAACTTTTACCAATACGGCTTCGAAATATTCAAGATACACTTGAAAAATTTGGTTTACCGATTCTTATAATTTTTATTATATTTATCTGGCCATATA
Source organism: uncultured Candidatus Saccharibacteria bacterium (assembly GCA_964580855.1). GTDB lineage: Bacteria > Patescibacteriota > Minisyncoccia > Phycocordibacterales > UBA9973 > UBA8515. The sequence continues at coordinate 658 of CAZOLF010000019.1, read as the reverse complement.
TCTCACCAGTGATTACGATGTTGTTCTCATTTTTCACAGGTCTATCATAAAAGTTTGGGGCTCTTGCTTTTTTCTGCCCTCTATAGTAAAGTACTTCTACTAGTCCGTTTGGGCTGTTTTGTTTTGTAAAGTTATTATATGCCAACAATAAATCAATTAGTTCGCAAAAACCGAAAAGTAATCAAGAAAAAGTCTAAGGCTGTAGCTTTGGCGCGTGGTTTTAACTCTATTAAGAACAAGCCAGTATTTTACCCGGCACCTTTCAAGCGTGGGGTTTGTACAAAAGTTACAACAACAACTCCAAAGAAGCCTAACTCTGCTCTCCGTAAAATTGCCCGTGTCCGCCTTACAAATGGAATGGAAGTTACTGCTTATATCCCAGGTGAAGGTCACAACTTGCAAGAACACTCTGTGGTTATGCTACGCGGTGGTCGTGTGAAAGACTTGATCGGAGTTCGATATCACATCGTTCGCGGAAGACTTGATGCTACTGGAGTTGAGAAGCGTCGCAAGGCTCGTTCAAGATATGGTAACAAGCGTCCAAAAGCCGCAGGAGCAAAGAAATAATTAGCCAAAGGCTAACAAGTAATAAATAATATATGCGAAGAAAAATAACATATCGAAATATCGTTGAACCAGAAGTTAAGTATGACTCCCC
>CAZOLF010000018.1:11018-15444 GCA_964580855.1 uncultured Candidatus Saccharibacteria bacterium | reverse complement strand
TAGTCTTTTAGAAAGACTTTAATTTTATATAGAGCTCTCGCTTGCTCGGCTATCTCAGTTGGATTGATCCAGATAGTATCTTTATCTCTTTTAAACCATGTTTTTTGCCTTTTTGCATAAGCCCAAGTTTCTTGATTTAATTTTTCTATCATCTCAGATTTTGTTAGTTTGCCTTGCACGTATTCACTAATGTATCTATATTCTAGTCCTAGCTCTCCCATACGCTTCCAAGAGAGACCTTCTTCATGTAGATTTTCGACTTCTTTTATCATACCTTTTTTAATACGTACGATAATTCTTTTATAAATTCTATCCTTCAATATTTCATCAGGTAAAGTAAGTCCAATTTTAAGTACATCATATTTGGAATTTTCCCCGTCACTCGAAAGCGATGGAACGTGGCCTAAGGCTTGCGCAATTTCTATTGCGCGTATTAATCGCACAGGATTATCTTTGTCGATAGTTTCGGTGCGAGATTTATCTAACTTTTTTAATATTTTAAATAATTCTTCTTTTGATTTTCCGGATAATTCTTTACGGAGCTTTTTATTTGGCGGGACTTCGGGTAATACTTGTCCTGATACAATAGCATCAATATAGAATCCTGTACCTCCACAAATAATTGGCACCTTACCGTTTTTAATTATTCCCCGTATCTTTTTTTCTGCGAGTTTTTTGTAATCGGCAACATTAAATGTCTTTTTCGGATTTGCTACATCGAGCAAGTGATGGGGAATACCATGCATTTCTTTTTTTGTAATTTTGCCTGTACCAAGATCAAGCCCTTTGTAGACCTGTCGTGAGTCTGCAGATATGACTTCACCATTCAAATTCTTGGCTATCTGCACAGCGAAATCACTCTTACCAGTGGAAGTTTGGCCAAGGATTACAATGATTTTTGGTAAATTTCTCATAGCTTTTATATTATCATACCGTGTGTTATTATGCTTATATGTCAATCAAATCATTTTTAATGAAAACAGCTCTACGAGCGAAAGGTGTCTCTAAGGATCAAGCAGAGATTATTGCACAAAAATTGAGTGCCAATCCAGAGCTTGCTGATAGCCTCAAACAACTCGAATCTAATCCGCAAGTCAAAGCCTTGTTTGAGAAAATTCAAAAAGAAATCGAAGAGAAAAAAAATAGCGGTATGGCCGATGAGTACGCGACAGTCCTTGTATTAGGTAAATACAAAACTGAAATGCTTAAATATCGTGATATTCTAGCTCCTCTTATGAGTTTGATGCAAAAATAGTTTTTATAAAGCCTGTATAGGATTTATGAATAAAAAATACTCAATTATTGTCTTTTATTGTATTTTTATATTGTGTGGGGCTTTGTTTTTGGTGTACATTCCCGGTGCATTAAAATATTCGTATGGTTCAATATTTGCATTGTTTGTAATATCGTTACCTTTGTTTTATGTACTTTATTTTAAATTTGGTTTACGCACACTTTTAAAATTAATTCTCTCACTATCTCTATTTGCTTTGTTTATAGAATACACAGGCTTGGTTACAGGTTGGCCATATGGCGAATTCGTTTATACTGGGAACCTTGGCTATAAATTGTTTGGAATCTTGCCGTGGACTGTCGGGCTTTCATGGGCGCCACTTGTGATCGGTTCTGTTGTGATGGTTTATAGTATTACCAATAAAAATATTTTAAGAATTATTTTACCAGTACTTATTTTAGTTGTATTTGATTTATTACTTGATCCGGTAGCTGTTAATTTAGGTATGTGGTCATATGTGCATGGTGGGGTATATTATAATGTACCAGTTCAAAACTTTCTAGGTTGGGCATTTTCTGGCTTGGTTGGGTCACTTATATCTTTTGTTATCTTAAACAAATATCCTCAAGATAAAATTCGCCACTTAGGGTACAGCTTTTTTATAAACATTATTTTTTGGTCAATAGTTGCTTGGGGTCTCGGGCTTAATGTGCCTTTTGTTTTCGGACTTTTGCTGATGGTTAGCTCTATCGTGATATACTATAGAAATAATGAAAAAGTTTATTAGCATTAGCCGCCCAAGGTTTTGGGTATACGTAGCGGGGCCATACTGGCTCTGTGGGGCTATATTTTACCCATTGGGTGTAAATATTATACCGATCCTTGTTTTCCTGGTTTATTTCACCTTCCCGGCCAATATTTTGATTTACGGGGTCAATGATTTGTACGACCGCGCAACTGATGCAATAAATAATAAAAAGGCGAATTACGAGCAAGTCTTGGATAAAAAGTATGACAATAAATTAATTTGGACTATTTTATTTACAAATATACCATTTTTAATTTACGGATTTATTGTATTGCCATCGTCTGCTTTTATTTGTCTATTAATCTTTGTATTTTTAGCTTGGCAGTATTCTGCTCGACCACTACGAGCCAAGGCTATACCTTTTGTAGATAGTTTAGTCAGTGGATTGTTGTATGTTGTACCTGTTGGTGTGTCGTGGGGTATTGTTACAAATTCCTACCCACCTCTAATACCGATGCTCGCTGGATTTCTGTGGTCATATGCGATGCACTTGTACTCGGCAGTGCCTGATATAAATGCCGATAAAATGGCAAATATTAAAACAGGAGCAACTTTGTTAGGCAAGAACACCACACTTATTTTGTGTGGTGTTCTGTACGCTATATCTGCTGTAATCGCTTATTTTTATATTGGATTTTTTGCCATTTTGGCTGGGCTTGGATATTTGTATTTAATATTTATTTCAGTTAGAAAAAGTAACCCCGAAGAGGTATTGTCTGTGTATAAAATGTTCCCACTATTTAATACTTTAGTTGGGGTGATACTTTTTGTTATTTTATTGTTTGTGAAATAATTACAAACTTGTTAGTGGGTGAACGTCTTCATTTTTCGTAATACGTTTGTACACAAGCTCTGCCGAGATCAGACATATTGGCATACCTATGCCTGGGTTTGTTCCCGCACCGACAAAATATAAATTCTTGATTCTTTTGTGAATATTGTTTGGGCGGAATAGGGCAGTTTGCTTGATAGTGTGTGCAAGGCCCAATGCTGTACCTTTAAAAGCATTGTAATCTAACTCAAAATCTTTTACTGAATAAGTTTTTTGGAAAACGATTCTACTTTTAAGATCTTTTATGTCACAATAATTTTCTATTTCTTTTAATACTTTATCTTTGTATTCCTCTTCGAAATTATCATCATACGAGAGTCCTGGAGCAATAGGTACAAGGACAAAAAGATTCTCATGACCCTCGGGTGCTACACTTTTGTCAGTTTTTGACGGAACAGAAATATAAATAGATGGATCAGTGGGCCATGCAGGATTGTGGAATACTTGGTCAAAACCCTTCTCCCAATCTTTTGAAAATATCAGATTGTGATGCGAGAGTGTTGGGATCTCGCCCTTAATACCTAAATATATTATAAAAGCGCTAGGAGCAAGCATCCTGCTATCCCAATACTTTTTGCTAAATTGTCTATCTTTTTCCTTTAGTAGGTATTGATCGGTATATGTTATGTCTGCATTCGATATGACAATATCAGCTGATACGACTTCACCACCTTCGATTCTGACACCTGTTGCTATGTCATTTTCTACAATGATTTCGGATACAGGCGAGTTTGTCATTATTTTGACTCCATGTTTGATAGCTATATCCTCCATTGCTTTTGGAAGTTTCCAGATACCACCTTTTGGATACCATACGCCTAGGCCGAAATCGACATAATTCATCATGCTATATATACCAGGGCAGTCACCAGGGGCAGTGCCTAGTAGTATCATTTGGTATTGCATAACTTTCTGTAAAATTTCGCTTTTAAAACGTGACTCGATTATCTGCTTTTGTTTTTTTAGTAATGGCAATTTCCATCCGACCTTGGCTACACTCCAAGTTAGAAAATCAAAAATAGAATTATAATTTTTAAACATGAATTCGTTATAAGCAATACCATATTGTAGTTTTAATTTAGCCAAAAATTTTACCAGAACTTGTCCACTACCTGGCTCTACTTTTTCAAAAGTCTCTGTGTTTTTATCTATATCTCCGTAGAAATCATAATGTGATTTATTACTTTTTAGAAACACTCTGTATGAAGGGGAGAGCTTTTCCAACTGAAGATAATCTTTGATGTCTTCTTCCATTAGAGAAAAGAAATGCTCAAATACGTCGGGCATCATATACCAGCTCGGGCCCATATCAAAAACAAAACCATCTTTTTCAAAAACTCGCGCTCGCCCTCCTATGGTGTCATTTTTCTCGATCAGGGTTACAGAGTAGCCTTTTTTGGCAAGCATACATGCACTAGCTAGGCCTCCTAGACCTGCACCGATAATGATTATAGATTCTTTTTTGTTCATGAGATTAAAAATGTTTAATAATAATGTATAACTTTCGAAGTTTTGATATGCGAACTCTTTCATGCCAAATTCTTTCTGGGTC
>CAZOLF010000018.1:10600-11008 GCA_964580855.1 uncultured Candidatus Saccharibacteria bacterium | reverse complement strand
TTCACTGTATAAATCTTCATTTCTTTTAATTTGATACATTAAAAGATTTTTCATCGGCTTGCTCATTAACTGGCTTTCAAAATCGGCTTCTGTTACGCCATGCTTGGCCATTTCGTCTTGGGGTATGTATATGCGCCCACGAGCCAAATCTTCTTTGATATCACGTAAAAAGTTGGTTAACTGAAATGCTTCTCCAAGTGCTCGGGCATAGGGGAGAGCCCCATCTTTAAAGCCGATAATATAGCTCATCATGTAGCCTACGACTGTAGCAGAGCCGTACATGTAACTCTCAAGCTCTTGATAATTACTATAACGATTTTTATTTGTGTCTTGTAGCATTGCGTCTAGAAATATGTCGCTGTATTCAAAAGGAATATTGCACTCCTTCACAATACGGCATTGGCTCTT
>CAZOLF010000018.1:2423-10590 GCA_964580855.1 uncultured Candidatus Saccharibacteria bacterium | reverse complement strand
AGACAATTATTATGCAAGCGAAATAAATCCACTTGCAATTAGATTTACAAAAGAAAAGTTTCCGGATACTATCCATATAGGAGATGTAACAAAAGTCGGATATTCAAAAGGAATATTGCACTCCTTCCACAATACGGCATTGGCTCTTAGTACTGGGTGCACTTCGGTTGATCCATTATATGCCTTTTGCCATTCCATTTTCCATTCTAGAACTTTTTCTCTTGCAATACCCGCATCTTTTTCTTGATTGTCTACTATCTCGTCGGGATAGCGAACAAATGCATATAGTACCCAAGTCCTCTCTCTTAAAATTTTTGGGAAAAAGTAAGTAGAAATAAAATATGACGTACCGTATTCTCGCGTCATCTTTTTACAAAATATTGTATCTTTCTGATAATCGGAATTCATTTAATATTTTCTTTTTGTTATAACCGAAAGTAGTTCTTTTATCTTGATTGTATCTTCTGTATTTAGATTTGATTCAGATAAGGCAAGTAGTGCGTCTTTCTCTTTTTGATTTATAAAATCCTCTGCAAATTTTAATGCTCCTGTAGAAACAATAAATGATTTGATTTCTTCTTGATTATTGGTATCCTTGTTTCCAAACCATGTAGCCCAAAGATCTTGCTCAGTTTTCGTTGCGTTTTCCATAATATAAACACTTAGCATGGTATGGATACCATTTTTCATATCACCCAGAGGATCCTTTTTGAGAGTTTCAACGTCTTTTGTAATATCGAATATGTCATCTTGCATTTGGAAAAGTAGTCCGACAGAATCACCAAATTTTTTAATCCATAAAATATTTTCTTTTTCTGCACCAGCAAGCGTTGCACCCAACAATAGCGGATGAGTAAATGTGTAGCGGGCAGTTTTTAATAGCATCTTTTCCTCTATATCATTCAGATTCGCCTTTTTTTCAATAGGATTATAAACATCCATCATTTCTCCAACGATGACTTCTTCCATAAGAGAATGAATAATATTCCAGGAATCCTTGGTCTGATTATCTTTACTAAATTCTCTATATGCCCATGAGAAAACAAGGTCGCCTACAAGTATTGCTAAAGAATGACTAGTGTGGATCACAGTATCAGTATTCGTATCTGTTTTTTTATCAAGATCTTCTTTTATATAAGTGTGTACAGACATTACCCCATGCCTTGTATCTGAATTATCCATTACATCATCATGAATAATAGCCATCAGATGTATAAGCTCAATACCAATAAGCGTACTCTCGATAGTATGCCAGTCATTACCTGAATAGATACTATATGTAAGAGCGACGTTGTACGGACGTATCCTTTTGCCATTTGAAGCAACGCTTAGTATATAATCAATGTATTTCTTTGTGCTATGCGTTTCTATACGCTTTCCTGCTTGCTCTGATAAATTTTGGAGTTCAAGCATGAAGGCCATGTCGAACTCTTTTTTAAAGTCTTTTATATTCATAAATATTTTATAATTCTAGCACAATTTTCGATTTTGAGATAAAAAAAGACGCCCTTGTAACAAGAGCGCTTCCTTCAATTTAAAATTAATCGGTTTTCTTTCAATCTAAAAAGTTTTCTTTACTCTTAGGTGTCTTAGACTTGGTGCCAGGTTGGTCTTTATTTGAATTATTCCTGGGTGTATTAGGCCCAGTATTTCTTTTAATTCCAACTAGGTCATCGATCAATTCCGGATCAATTGGTAACTTTTTTTCCTTGCTCATGATAGTTATTTTTGTCCGATTATAGCACGCACTACACAAATCCCCCAAAAGCCTATAAGTCCGGATTCATGATATAATTCAAACATGGAAAAAATACATTTTACAATACAAATAAATGCACCTAAGGAGAAAGTTTGGTATACAATGCTAGGCGATTCTACATACAGGGAATGGACCACATCTTTCCACCCAGGTTCGTATTACAAAGGGGATTGGAGCGAGGGCTCAAAGATGCTTTTCCTAGGGCCCGATGAATCTGGCAAGAAGGATGGTGGTATGGTCAGCCGTATAAAAGAGAATCGTAAATACGAATTCCTTTCTATCGAGCACTTGGGGTTGGTGATGGACGGTGTCGAAGATACAGAGAGCGATGAAGCTCGCAAATGGACTCCCGGATTCGAAAATTATACATTCACAGAGAAAGACGGAGGCACAGAACTCGGTATAGATATTGATATAGTAAATGAAGAGTTCAAAGAAATGTTCGAAGGCATGTGGCCCAAAGCCCTCCTTAAACTCAAAGAAGTCACCGAGCGAGCGTAATTAATTTATGAAAAAGTTTGGCAAAATACTATTATGTTTTGTTTTAGTTCTGGTTATAATATTTAGCTTTTGTGCTATATATTCTACATTTAAAATAAGTAAACCTGCCAATGTTTATTATACAAAGGCTCTACCCGGGAAAATAATGGCTATGACAATACCACCGTTTGGTATTTTTATAGAAGAAAGATACATATCAGAAGGCTCTGAACCAGGCACAATCTTGGCGCATGAGCGTATACATTGGCTTCAATATCAAGAACGTGGATTTTTTAAATTTTATTCTGAATATTTTGTTGGCCTTATAAAACATGGCCGACTGTACAATGATTTAGAAAAAGACGCCCGCAAAAGAAGTTCTATGGGAGAATCGACTAACACAAAGATTTATTCTGGTCATGGATTTAGTATTGAAATACCAATTGGGGATACACCAGTTGAGCAAGAATCTGAAGGTGGGCCATCCGTGTCAATAAATTTGGGGGAAAATAATTCAATGTACTACACATCTAGATATTCTTGGTGGGAGAAATATGAAATACCAGCTTGGAAATATATAAAAGAAGAAAAAATCGGAGAGAATGTTTTTAAAGTTTATGACTCTAATAATGGATATATTATTTATTTATTGAAAAATGGAGATGAAGGCTATTGGTATAGTGGAGACAAAAATCAATTAGCTACATTTAAACTAAATAAATAATTTATTCCTTCCTCCAAGGGCCCCAGAGATTTATTTTGAAATATATTGCGCAGAGTCTTAATGCTAATGCAATCAGTATTACTACCCATATCATCAATTGGCTGTTGGTGAAATTCCTTAGAATAATATATAGAATTCCGAGTATTATCGCAGGCGTTGCATAGAGATCCTTGTAAAATATTTGTGGAGTTTCGGATATGCTAATATCTCGCAAGAGCCCTCCTCCTACTGCCGAGATTGTCCCGATGAGTATGATACCAAATGCTCCGAGCCCCGCATCGTATGCGCGACTGACCCCAATGAATGCAAATGTCACGAGCCCAACTGCATCTATAACAAGTGCGTATTTGTTGATTTTGGAAAATTTGGGATACAAAATAATCGAGCATATAATACCGAGCAGAATAAAACCTAAATAATATAAGTCGTTGAAATAGGCAGGGAAGCTGTTGAAGAACAATTCCCGCATTGTGCCTCCACCGACAGCTGTAAGGAGTGCAAGGACAAAGATTCCAAAGATATCAAACTTCTTTTGCATGCCAACATAAGCCCCGTAGAAGGCAAAAGTAAAAGTCCCGAGTAAGTCTAAAATGTATATCTCATTGTGCATAATATGAGTATAGCATGCCTAAATTTCAGTCTAACTTTACTTTTTGTTAATTTTAGGAGTATACTTAGATATATTAGATGCAAGTACTGGTTTGGACATAGAAAGATAAATTTTAAAAAAACTATATAATTATGGAACCACTTAAATTTGAAGAGTATAAACAAAAAATTATTACTGCCCTCACAATAAAGGGTAATTTAGGTATAACAGAACCAACTACTTTAATTGATGGTTTTGTAAACCAGCCAATTCAAAATGAGCTCTCGGGTGCTTTTGTTGTTGGTGGACCAGCAATTCCAATGATTATGTTACTTGGTAATAATTCTGGTCGGATTTATTACTTTGCCCTAAAAGCCATTTTACCGGATATTAAATTGTAAATTATGCCTGATCCAATAATCCAACCTCCGACGATAATTAGTAGTGCTGAGACAACTCATCCGCCAATAGAAGCATCTCAAGATATTAAGACTTACCCTACTAGTGAAGAAGTGGAAAAAATCACAAGAGAAATTGCAAAAGAGGAAGGTTTTAAAATTAAAGATTCTCTTTCTACAAACTCTGTAACTGTTTTAGGAATATTTGCATCTTTTATTGCTTTTTTAACTATTGAAGTTCAGATTCTTAAAACAGTTTGTGATTACTCGAGATTACTTGGTTTCAGCATGTTTATTTTAGGGGCTGTTTTGCTTTTTGTGAGTTTTATTATTTATTTTACAGATTCGCAAAATAAAAAAGTACAACATATAATTATATTATCTTTGGTTGCCTTTTCTATTCTTGCTGGAGGAGTATTCTTTATTACAAAAGGATCTGATGAGTATGTATGTAAGTTAAATAGATTAGATAATGATTTTCAAAAAATGCAAATAAATCTTCAGTCTCAAAATGAAAAATGGCTTCAGGACAAAACAAATGAATTTGATTTACTTAAAAAATCTTTAAAGTAACTAATAAGTAGATAATTTATAATCTTTCAAAAAAGCGTTATTTCTGCTATATTATTTGCATGTCATTATCTATCGGAATTGTTGGCCTCCCGAACGTCGGTAAATCGACGCTTTTTAATGCTCTTACCAAGAAGGGGGTGCCGGCGGAGAATTATCCTTTTTGTACTATCGACCCATCTGTGGGTATTGTTGCTGTACCTGACGACCGGCTTTATAAGCTTGCTACATTCTCGCAAACCAAGCGTACAATACCAGCGGCGGTGGAATTCGTAGATATTGCAGGATTGGTAGAGGGTGCGAGCAAGGGTGAAGGCTTGGGTAATAAATTCCTCGCCAATATTCGCGAGACTGATGCGATACTACACATGGTGCGCCTATTTCCACTAACTGGTGGCGACAAGGAGATAGCACACGTATACGGCAATGTAGACCCAATGCGAGATATCGGTGTGATTAATCTCGAGCTTGTGTTGGCTGATTTCGAGACTGTAACCAAGCGTCTGAGTAATATTCAAAAAGATACAAAGAAGGGTGACAAGGATGCAATTTTCGAAGAAGGAATATTGAAGAGGATAGAGAAGGTGCTCGAAGAAGGCAAATTGGCGAATAGTTTGGAATTTACCGAAGAAGAGAGCAAGAAGGTCAAGCAGTTGAATCTGCTGACAAGCAAGCCGATGATTTATGGATTGAACAAAAAGGGTGGAGTAAAAAATCTGGATGAAGCCAACCCCGAATATTTCAAAGAAATGACAGACGAGATTGTAAAAGGAGGATCGCAATTTATATTGATAGATGCAAAGATAGAAGATGAATTGAAAGATTTCGAAGGCGAGGAGAAAGAGACTTTCCGCAAGGAATTGGGTGGCGAGCATGATGGTATCAATGACTTGATCGGTGGATGCTATAAATTACTAGGCTTAGATACATATTTCACAACTGGAGTGGAGGAGACGAGGGCTTGGACTATCAAGCATGGTAGCACTGCGCCAGTAGCTGGGATGGCAATTCATACAGATTTCAAAGATAAATTCATCCGCGCCGAAGTAGTGTTCTGGCAGGATCTGCTCGATGCAGGTAGCTATGGCGAGGCAAGAGCTAAAGGCAAGGTAAGAACTGAAGGCAAAGAATATATTGTAAAAGATGGGGATGTGATTGAGTTTAAAGTCTAAGATGTTTAAAAAAGTATTCAGATTTTATATTACGTATCTGGCGGCGATGATATATAGTCAGACGCTCCTTTTGCTGTGGTTTCTAAACAACGGAGTTTCTTATATTGATATGCTTTTGTATTTCCTTGTTTTTTATGTTGCAGTAGTATTACTATTTTTCATATTAAAAGGAATTAAATTCAATAGCAGGAATGCATTGCTAATCGGTGTGGGTACGAGTGCCTTGGCTATATTGGTAGCCAATTTCATGACGCATGTATACTTTATCTATATCATTGCGATTATTTTCTCTTTCAACATTGTTTTCTTTTGGACTATCTACAATACACTTCATTTTAAATATAGCGAATCTCATGAGCACGGATTCAAGAGCGGAATGTATTTTTTATTCAGTCCAGTATTCAGTACCATTTTAGCTCCACTCGCTGGAGGAGTAGTTGAAAGGTTTGGGTACCATACCTTATTTATTTCTAGTTTGTTGCTTTATGTTATCCCTCTGGTTTTGATTTTTAGATTGCCATCATTTAATTTTAATTTCGATACTTACAAAGCACTCCGCAAGATGGAGCACAAAGTCCTCGTAACAATGCAAGGATATATATTTATGCTCAGTTACAACATCATCCCAATTTTTACTTTATTTTATATCAACACACCGGGCAAATTGGGTAATTTCTTTGGATACTTAGCAATACTTTCTGCAGTCACCGCACTTATAAATTCAAAAATTTCTGACCGGTTGAAAAAGCGCGCTTTCTTCTTTTACTTTTTCAACATAATCAACTCTATTAGTTATATCCCATTGGCATTTGCAACGTCCATTTTCGGTTGGGGGTTGTTCACAAGTATTAGCAATCTGACTTATGGACTATCCAACCCATTCAACTTCGCACTAACACTCGATCATAGAAAAGGTGAGATTATCGATACAATGGCCGCTCGGGAAATATATCTCAATCTTGGTAGAGTAATCATGATATTGGTTGCGTTGATTGTATTTGTCTTTACCAAGTCACTCAATATGGCATTGCTTGTGAGTGTGATCATATCTTTTGCTTACCCGATCACTGCATATTTTCAAAAGGTATATTTGAAGAAAAATTAGTATAAAACCTATAACAGGTATACAATAGACTAATGATACGATTAATCCTCGGAATTATAATATTGATTATTGTTTTAAGATTCATTTTCCCAAATTTTGCAATACATTTCTAATGTGCTATATTGAATTTATGAAATCAAATATTATCAGCGCAAGTTATTATTACAGCTCACAAACTAGAGGGCTGTTGTTTGCGTTGATATAATCTCCATTTGAACATAAAAAACAGCTCTCTACTCTAGGGAGCTGTTTTTTATTTGTACATTTAAAAATCAAAAGTTATGAAAAAAAGTAAAAAAAATTACGTAGGCCCATATGATTTGGGTAATTTAACAGGTGAATTATTATTCCCAGTAAACCAAGAAGGTTTAGAATTAGAGGAATAAGTAGTTTTTAAACTTTAAAATCAAAAAGCCCGGGCATTACGCTTGGGCTTTTTATTATGTTAAAATAGCTATATGGACTTATTACAACAAAAATGTGTGCCGTGTGAGGGCGGGGTAGATCCGATGACAAAAGCTGATGCAGAATCTATGCGGGATTTCCATGTGAAAGATTGGGTGATAGATGAAGAGGGGAAAAATATTTCTAAAAAATTTGTTTTCAAGAATTTTGTGCAAGCTTTGGAATTTGTAAACAAAGTGGGGGCTATTTCCGAGAGTGAACAACATCACCCTGATATACATCTAACAGACTATAAAAACGTAGGAATCAACCTTTCCACCCATGCAATTAAAGGACTCTCTCAAAATGACTTTATTGTGGCAGCCAAAATAAATGCTTTAAAATAAAGGTTTTTTGTCATAAAATAGGGGTATTGACTTTATGCATAAAGTATGCTATTATGTAAGTCAACGCACTTTTTAATTAAATATTATGACAAAGAAACATACCCCCAGCACTACTGAGAAGCACATTATTCCGGTGCTTAGATTCTTTTTTGAGATATGTGGAAGAATCCTGAATTGGTTCTTCATGACTGCTCTCCCTACGTTTAGTAGATATGTTTGGAGAAATGCATCTGATTTCTCTGAGTTTATCTTAAACAGGTACGAGTCTAATCAAGGACAAATGCCTACTCAGACCCGAGAAGTCGCAAAGTATACTATCTCTATTATTATTTTTGTCATAATCTTTATAGTTTTGATGATAATAATTTTCTAAATAAATTGGCGCTATGAACATTTCTATAATGTTTATCGGCGCCCTTTTTTATGGTATTGTTTGTATATGCAAAATGATTGGACTAAAGCTGAACAGGTTTTACAGAAAGGTGGGGCAATCATTGCGCCGACCGACACTTTGTATGGAATTTTGGCCCAAGCTTTGAATAAAAAATCAGTAGAAAGGATTTACAAAATAAAAGGCCG
>CAZOLF010000018.1:0-2413 GCA_964580855.1 uncultured Candidatus Saccharibacteria bacterium | reverse complement strand
AGCTACAAGCCTTTTATAATATTGATTACAGAAATAAAAGATCTTACGAAATTTAAAATAGAACATTCTGGTATTCTGCAGAATGTGAGAATGTTTTCAAAAGGTAAAAAGGTAAGTTTTATTTTACCTTGCCTACATTCTCAATTCAAATATTTACATCGGGGTACAAAAAGCTTGGCGTTCCGTATTGTGAGCAAGCGCAATAAAAATCTTTTTGATCTAATTAACAAAGTTGGGCCATTGGTAGCACCCAGCGCCAATCCTCAAGGTTTGAATCCAGCACAGACAATAGGAGGGGCGCAGGAATATTTTGGCGATAAAATTGATTTGTATATAAATGTGGGCAAGAGAGACTCCAAGCCGTCTACGATTATTTCTTTTCTAGGGAAAAAACCAAAGGTTATCCGAAAATAAAATAATCCCCGAGTGGGGATTATTTTTGATTCTTTTTGATATCGCTGATTTCTTTCATTAATTCTTTGAGGGTGTCTTCGATTCGGCCGAGCATAACATCGTGCTTCTTTTCTCCTAACTCGGTAGCTTCATCTTCATCTTCTTCCTGAATTTCTTCCACATCCTCCTGAATCTCTTCGACGTCCTTTTCGATACCTTCCACATCTTCCTGAATCTCTTCCACATCTTCCTGAATCTCTTCCACATCTTCCTGAATCTCTTCGACGTCACGAGCAACTGCATGCAATTTGCTAGCTTGGCGATTTACACTCATTTGGATAAAGATTGAAAGATATATTGCCTCAAGTGATACAAGGGTTGTAACAACGAGCAGAATTTTATCCAACTTTACACCCCAAAAGTACATCACAAAAGATCCCATAAATAATGCGGTATGTACGAGTAAAGAGGTAGTAGAGCCAATCCACCTTGTTGCTCTTATAGAGACACGATCTATTGTGTCTAATGATTTTTTCTTGAATCTTTCCATAAATTATATCACTTTATTATACACTATTTTTCTGCTATAATCCACCTTATGGATACAAATATAAATACTAATAAAACATCTAAGTTTGTCAGAGTTTCAATTGTCGTAGCTATCGTGATCGTTATGAATATGTTTTTCAATTATGCGGTGTCACTGGTGTACAAAGAGCCAATGTACGATCAATTTATAAAGCCAACTCAAATTGTTGAAACAATTAAAACCAAAGAGGAATGTCTGAGTGTGGGTGGTCAATGGAATGGCGGCGAAGAATATATTAATCCGAAAGATCCTAGCATGCCAGTTGCCATGTATGCACCGTATTGTGATCCAAATTATACTAATCAAATAAATTACAATGAGGCAAGAAAAGTTTATGACAGGAATGTGTTCATCACCCTTGTTGTCTTAGGAGTACTTTCTTTGGTGGTTGCTGGGTTTGTGCAGGTAGCCTTACTTACAATATCACTTGCGTGGGGAGGAGTTCTGTCTTTCATAATTGCATCGATACGATATTGGTCCAGCGCTGACAATTTGGTAAAAGTTATAATCCTTGGTATAGCGCTCGGCGCATTAATATGGCTTGCAGTAAAAAAATTTAGTAAATAAAAACTATGCCTTCTTTTAAGCCCGACCAAATCAAAGAACCAACTACAGAAGAAATTCATAAAGAATTTATGAAGCCATTTAATGAGAGAGAAATAGAGGATATTTTTAATAGTATTCAGTATAATGCTATTGATAATAAAGACATAGGAGAATTTAATTTCAATCAAAAAATATCTAAAGATTTATCCTACCAAATAGAAGCCTCGATAGAAAATATCGATAATAAAAAAGTTTTAGACAAAGTTTTATTTTCTTTGTATTCATCTCTAGAAGATAAAGATATTGCTGATCTTGAATTTAAGAAACAAAAGCCTCCAAATGAGAGTGAGTATTATTATAATATGATTCATAGGTATATCAATTCAAAAGCTCTAGGTATTTCAGGGACTGATTTTTTAAATAAAGCAGAAGATTTCCTAAAAATCCTAAAAAAGAATGGTCATCTGGATGCAAAAAAAATGGGATGTGGTGTATCGCAAGTATCTGTCCTTGAATGGTTACTAAAGAATAATTTTAATTTCCATACATCTAATCAAAATAAGTCAGAAGATTTTTATACAAGAAATCAAGTCGGAGAAATTGTCCTACAAGATAAATTTATTTTAATGAAAGCTTTGGATAAAGATCATGATATCTTGAAGGATAGTTATATTATAGATTCAGATTTCATCACAAGTCCCAAATTTAAAAAGTGGCAAAACCACCTAACTTTTCATAAGGCAAGTTCCAATGCTCCTTCGGAGATTATTATTGAGCTTGGTCGTGAAAATGATGATGAAGATAATGTAATTTCCGAGTTAACAAAAGATGGATACATACCAAGATTTTTATTAGAAAAAGAAATTTAAAAAAATGAAAGAATAC
>CAZOLF010000017.1:14693-16054 GCA_964580855.1 uncultured Candidatus Saccharibacteria bacterium | reverse complement strand
TCAACCAAAGCAGCGCGAGTTTTTTCAATAGCATCTTCTTCGCCGCCAACACTAAGATCTGCAGCCTCTGTAGTTTCAGCTGTTTCTAAAACATCTTCACTCGGAGATGGAAATCCAGCTTTGACCAGACCTAGGAGCGGCACGTCAGAAAATGAATCTGTTGGGATAAGACGACCAAGAGGATCTTTATCTACAATTCGAGCTTCAATTAACTTATCTACAAGTCGAGCAACAGCGTTCTTGGATTTAAAGCCAAAAATTTTCATCATTTCTGTATACGTTGGCATTCTCTTCCATGAGGTGTAAAAATTGGCTAATTTATTTTTGTATTCAGAGATATTCATGACTAGTATTGAAATTTTGAATTGGAAAATATTTTAGTAAAGAAATCTTTGAATGAATTTTTGTGGTAATGCTGGTGAATCTTACGTAGCAGTAATTTATGTTCGCTCGCTTGGCGAGCGTATTTTTCTCCAGAGATTATTCGCATATCAATCTCTTTATTAATCCTAATTAATTCTTTCTCTAATATTTTTATATATTGTTCGCGTGTCATAGATACATTATATGTGAACGAGCGTTCACATACAACTGTGGATAACCAAAATAACACATAAAATAGCGTTTGTAAATATATTTTGAAATCGAAAAAATATAGTATAATGAAAAAATTATGGATGATGAAATAGATAATTCAACAGAAGAAAAAGAAGAAAGCTACACAACATGCCCACGTTGTGGTATTCGCGCATACGATGAAGTATGCCCTCAATGTAATATGCCAATGGCCCTCAACAAAAATGAGGATGAAGAAGATGAATACTACGAACGTCGCCGAGAACGCAGATAATTAGTTTAAAGTAATACTTTCAATTACCATGGGTTCTATAGGCCGATCATTTTGATCGGTCTTTGTATTTTCTATCATTTTTACAACATCCATTCCTTTGGTAACTTTTCCAAAGACAGTATGTTTGGTATCCAAGAAGTTATTGTTGGCCACATTAATAAAGAACTGACTACCGTTTGTATTAGGTCCTGCGTTTGCCATTGATATTGTGCCTTCATCATTTTTATTTGTTGAAGTTATCTCGTCAGCAAATTGATATCCTGGACCTCCACTTCCCCATCGATCTGACATGGAATCGTCCTTGGATAGAGGATCTCCGCCTTGGATCATAAAACCTTTTATCACTCTGTGAAATTTAACTTTATCGTAGAGCCCGGATTGAGCTAACTTTGTAAAATTAGCTACAGTATTTGGTGTTTGTTCTGTATAAAATTGAATAGTAATATCACCCTTATTTGTATGCAATGTTGCGTTCATAATTTTCTTTTGAGTTTCTAAATTAGTAATTTCT
>CAZOLF010000017.1:6002-14683 GCA_964580855.1 uncultured Candidatus Saccharibacteria bacterium | reverse complement strand
ATCATTTACTACTGGTACAATATCTGTATTTTTATTAGGTTTAAAGATAAAAAATCCTCCGATAACAATAATAATAACAACTAGAATTATAGATTGTGATTTTGTCATATATTCAAGAAATTAAAGTTTATTTATTTCTGCATCTATATTATTGAGATCAGATTCAAGATCGAAGTTGAACTCAGTTGAATTAAAGCTATCATCTATATCCTCCGTGGTGTCATTTCGTGTACTCTCGTCAATAGCTGAAAGTGAATTAGGATCTTCTACAGGAGCTTGTTTCTTGTATGTCATTCCCCAATAAATTAGAACCCCCGCAATTATAATAACAATTATTGATACTATTACATTATTTTGTTTAGACATATAAATTTATATTATTAATTAGTTGTAGTTTCAGTGCCGACAGTAGGTGAAACATTTAAATCATTATTAATCCCCGGGATTTGGTTTAAAAGAATTGTTGCTTTACGTACCGCTTCGCGAGCCTGCTTCATTGAAGTTTGTACAACATCAATATCTTTTTTCAAAGAATCACGAACAGTTTTCATTGTTGTTTTTAGAGTCGCTTCGTCAGTAATTGTAACAGTATAAACCTTACCTGCTTGATTTGTAATATTTGTACGAGCACTTGCTATTGCTGTTTCGGCCTCAGAGATTGCTTTCACAACAGCCTCGACATTGAGGCCATTGAGTGCTGCCTTGTCAGAACGAGATTCTACGCTTACTAATACAGACTCTATTTTATCAATATTGTTTGTAAAATTCTCAACAGCTTTAGTATTTATATTTTTTAGACTTTCAGTAATATTTTCTACTGAAATCTTTTTATTCTCATCTCCAACTTTAATTAACCCTTTCTTTAATTCGCCTTTTGCTAATTCACCCTTTGCTTTTGCGTCTTCTTTACGCATTTCCATTTCTTGCTTGAATGCTTCACGCTTTTCTTGAATTGAAAGTAGTGTACTTTCACGCTTCTCTTCAATGAGTTCTTTTGCATCTCCCTTCTTTTCTTTAACTGCTGTTTTGAAATCAGTCCGAACTTTCATTATCTCGGTTTTTGTTTGTTCTTTTGAAACTTTCATCGCTTCGTTGAATTGTTTGTATGCTTCTTCCTTTGTGATCTCACCGGATTCAACTTTCTTCTTAAGCTCTTCTCGAAGAAGTGAGTACTCTGTCTTTCCTTCGTTGCGCATATCTTTCAATTGCTCTTTTTTTTCTTCGCGGATTGTTTTTATCTCACTTTTTGTATTTTCACGAATATCTTTATTTTCAATTCGCATATCTTTCCTTTCAATTTTATTTTCTTCTCTCATTTTCTCACGCTCAACTTTCATTAGTGGAGGTTTCGGAGTACTAGTAGTTGGAACTGCTGGTGGAACACTAGTTGTAGTGTTTACCACTGTAGTCTCTTCGGCGAAAGCTACACCAACAAATGCCATAGCCATTAAAAAAACTGGTAACACGATATATTTTTTCTTCATAATTTTATTTTTTATACTAATAATTAATATTACTTGCCCGCCTAAAGCGGGGTCAAAACTTCTACTTATTCATTATACCATATTTAATTAGGCAAACTATCTTCTTTAATCCATTTCAGAAGCAGATGGGGTCTGATCTGTAGGAAATTTAAAGAAGTTTTGGAAAGATGAGGACTTTTTTAAATCCAATGAAGTTGTATCAATGTGCATTTTGCTAAACAATTTCTGAACGTTTACTTTAATATAAGAAATATTTTTCTGTAATTGCGGATTACTTACTAGAGTCTTCAAGTCGTAATGAAAAAATAAAACAAAAATTCCAATGATTATAATTATTGGTAAAAGATTATATCTCGAACGAAAACGCGAAGGCGTTTTTTTAAAATCCTCATGATTATGTTCATGATGATGCTCGTCCTGGTAATCTTCACTATGATGATGTGTTTCGCTCATAAATTAATTATACTACTCTTATTTTATTTGTATACCGGCAAATATAGCATTGGATCCAGATAAGCGTTGGTTGCAGCTACAGGCATTATGAATGTTTTACCCGTACAACTTTTACTTGCCAAGGTTTGTACGCTTGCACCCTTGCTTGCGTAGACTGTTACATGAAGGTGTGGGCCGGTAGAATGACCAGTATTGCCAGTTAGGCCTACAACATCGCCTCTTAAGACCTTCTGGCCAATTTTAGCTGATATATAAGATAAGTGTCCAAACGTGCTTGAGAGGCCATTTTCATACTCTATAAAGACCCATTTACCGAAAGAAGCTCCCTTGCAATATGTGTCTGTATCACCCACCCCTCTTACAACCCCATCCGCCATTGCCTTTACCGGAGTGCCTGTTGAAGCACGAAAATCTACCCCACTATGACTTCCCGAAGCATAAAGGCGTTGCGAAGAAACTGTTTTTCCAAAAAGCTGAGTGACGAAAATTTTATCCAAGGGCCAAGATAATGCCTTATGGTCCGAATTAGGTAAAGAATTTTGATCTAAAATAAACTTTAATTTCGATTCATAATCTTGGATATCTTTTTCAAACAAATCACGCTTTTTTTTATTTTCGGCGAGAAGTTTTTTGTAATTTTCTTCTTTATTTTTTGTTTCCTTTAATAATTTATCTTTTTCTGCTTGGCTGACCTCTACCGCTTTTTTATCAAGAGCTAGCTTTTGTTTTAAAGATTCTAATTTAACTTTCTCCTGTTCTTTTTGTTTCTTATCTTCCTCTAATTTTCTTTTAGTTATTTCAATATCATCAACCAAACCCCTGAGACTTTTTCGAAGAGCCAATGTGTTATTATACTCTTCACTAAAATCAAAGAAATTATTTTCAACAATCAATAATTCCAGAGGTGATACATTATCGTATTTGTACATATCATATATAGATTTTTTTATAACAGATTGCGCAAATTTCTTTCTTTGATTTTTGTCAGTTATATCTAATTCCAAGTTGGATATCACATTACCTGCTAGTTTTATTTTTTTTTGAGTTTGCTCCACCTGCTTTGCAAGAGCATTGCGACTAAGCGTCAACTCTTTGATTCGATTTTTCAGAGTTGTAGCATCTTTGACTGTCGTATTGATTTTATTCCCTAATTCTTTGATCTCCTGATCTAATTTTAATATTTCATTATTAGTTTGTTCTATCTTAAGAGTTAGGCTTTCTTGCGTTTCAGCATAGGAAAAGGCCATAG
Source organism: uncultured Candidatus Saccharibacteria bacterium (assembly GCA_964580855.1). Classification (GTDB taxonomy): domain Bacteria; phylum Patescibacteriota; class Minisyncoccia; order Phycocordibacterales; family UBA9973; genus UBA8515. The sequence goes on along the minus strand of CAZOLF010000017.1, from coordinate 11,497 downwards.
GGAAAATTATCCCAATCAAAAGAAGAAAAATATAAACTGTTCTCATAATTACAGTATACACTACTAATCAAGCATTTTGAGAGTTTGTTTGATACGAAGCAGAGTTTGTTCTTTACCTAAAGCTTCGGATAGGACGAAAGGATCAGGTGATTTTTCCAGGCCCGAAAGTATATAACGCATTGTCCAAAGGACTAACCCTCGGCCAGTCTCTGTAGCATAATCCCACAAACTTTCTTTTACCTTCTCTTTGGTCCATAATTTATCTTCTATTGAATCTAAAATTGTGACCACTTTTTCTAGGACATTCTTAATAACTAATTTGAAATTTTCTTCTTTATTTTTTACTTGAGAAGTAAGAATTTCGAGATTTAAAGTCGGTATTTGGAAAAAGTAATCAAGCTCCCCATTCTCTGCCATGACAACGATATCTTTACCCACCGAAATCCTTTCAATTATTATTGGTGTTATATTATGAAGTATTTCTGTTGAGTACAGAGGTAAACTCTTTAATCTTTCTGGAAGATAGTTGATAATATATTCTTCCTGTTCTTCGTAGCTTAGTAATTTAAGATGCTCGCGATTAACCCACAAAAGTTTTTCTTCATTTAATTGTGCTCCTGAATGACCAATTTTTTTTATATCGAATGCTTGGATTAATTCTTCTTTTGTGAATATTTCTTTTTCAGTTCCTGGATTCCAACCCAAAAATGCCAAGAAATTTACCATTGCACTTGGTAAATATCCTTCCTTTCGATACTCTAGAATATCTTTTGCTCCATCACGTTTACCCAACTTTTTCTTTCCATCACTGGCCATAATCGGAGGCAGTGTTGCAAAAGCCGGAGGCATGATACCTAATGCTTCATAAACCGATAGAAACTTTGGAGTTGAAGCAATAAATTCTTGTGCTCGAGTCACAAGGGTTACCCCCATTTCAATATCATCTACAATGTGGGCAAAATTATACGTTGGATAACCATCACTTTTTATCAAAATAAAGTCATCGAGGGCTTCCTCTCCTGCAGATAAATCACCGTAGACTAAATCATTCCAAGAGTAACGCTTGATTTCTGGTGTACAAAATCGTAGAGGTTTTGTCCCGTCCCACACATCAAATTTTTCTGGGCGGTGATTACGAAACAAGAAAGGTTGTTTTTTTTCTTCTGCCTCTTTTCTAAATTTTTCAAGCTCTTCTTCTTTGTATGGATCTGGATACGCATACCCTTTATCTATTAAAATTTGAGCGTAATCCCGATAAAGTTTTAGCCTCTCTGATTGAATATATGGACTATTTGGGCCACCAATTTCTGGACCCTCATCCCAAGAAATACCCAACCATTCCAATGATTCCATAATGTGGGCTAAAGAGCCCACAACTTCACGCTCTTTGTCGGTATCTTCAATTCGAAGAATAAATGTTCCATTATTTTTACGCGCCCATAAATAGGCATATAGTGCAGTACGAATACCCCCAACATGCATAAATCCTGTAGGACTAGGTGCAAAACGTGTTACAATTTTTTGATTATTTTGATTCATATTTATTCTTCGTGAGAAAGTGCGATATCTATTGCGACACGCGCGATTTGATTTCCAGCATCTGGGGTCCCAAATTTTTTCGCAGATTCGTGCATATGTTGCAACCTTTTTGGATCTTTCATTAACTTGTCAATTTCTGAATTCAAAATATGCTCAGTTAAATTGGATTCTTCAATAACTTCACACGCGCCAGAACGCGCATAATTGAAAGCATTTTTACGCTGGTGATCACCATTACTATTTGTAATTGGGATTATTATAGATGGTATACCCCAGCACGCTATTTCAAAAATAGCTGACCCTGCACGTGATACGACTAAAGTTGCACATCCTGCCGCCATTTTAGTAGTAAGTTCATTCATATAAGCAACATCCTTATAACGACCTTTGTACTGATTTTTTTCTAAAATAAAATTTGCACGATTATGTACATTGTCATAATTTTTTACTCCTGTCTGGTGAATGACTTGATATTTTGGCAACAAAAGTGGTAGTGCATCGAGCACACAATCATTGATCACCTCAGCTCCTTGTGATCCACCTTGGATTAAAATTGTTGGTATGCTTGAATCAAATTTAAAAAATTCATTTGAGCCTTCGACGTTAGGGTTAAGAATTTCCCTCCTAATAGGCTGACCTGTGTGAGCCGTTCTCTCCTTTGGAAAGAATTCACCAGCTTCAGGGTAGGATACAGCAATACGATTTGCAAATTTTGAAGTCCACAAATTTAAACGACCAGGGTATGAATCAGACTCGTGGATAATAACTGGTATTCGGAAAAATTTTGCCGCTAACACAGTAGGAAACGCAACATACCCACCTTTTGAAATGATCACATCTGGATAAATAGAAAAAATTTTTAACATACCTACAATTACCCCTGTAAAAGTTTTAAACATGTCAAAAAAATTATGAATGGAGCGATAGGTTCGGAGCTTCCCGGCAGGAATATAGACAAAATTTATTGTGTTATTGAAAAGGGCCCTCTTGTCATAAGGGTCATCTGCGGCATAGTAAAGTTTAATATCTAGAATTTTTTCTTGCTTTGCAATTGCGTGTATCCCCTCAGCAATAGCAATAAGAGGGTAAAAATGCCCCCCAGTGCCTCCTCCTGTAAGTAATATTTTCATACGCCTATTTTACAGCATTTAGAGATATTTTTCTAGTCTAAACCAAGTCTTTTGCCACACTCTCTACTTTTTTCTGCAAATAACTTAAAAATATACGACTTGCGATTATAAATATAAAATACAGAAATAAAAAGAACCAGAATAATATTTTGAAAAACAACATTGGCCCAGAGAGTAAACTGGTAAATCCAAGAATAAAAAAAATTACTAAAATCACGAGGGCAATGATTTTGGGAATAAGTATTATTTCCCGTAGCATGTCGACGAGCTCTGCCCCGCTTGCCTTGGCAGGATCTTCCTTAAATTCTTTATATAATTTCCTAAATTTAAATATCTTAAATAGAATCATAATCTTATAATAGCATTTTATTTAAAAAAGGCTTCGAGCGCGCCTTCCCCGCCATCTTGGATTTTTGATTGATTATAATGAATCCCTCGGGCAGTTAAATAATTACGAACAAAATTGGGTAGAACGGGACCATTTGCGCTGTTGTTGCCTTTGCCCACAATGATGCGTACATGTCTGTGCTTCCCTTCACGAATTAAAGAATCCAAAATTTCTTCCGCCCCACGGGACGTATATCCATGGAGATCAATTTCTATTTCTGGAGTTTGCTGATATTTATTTCCCATATATTAAATTTCGTATAAAAATACTTGATCTAATTTTCTTTCGGTTCTTGGATCCCCTGGTCGGTATTTATGATAACAGGAAAAGCTAATAACATAATCCAAACAATGAAATTAGGAGGAAGGAACGTTGTAAAATAATTATATGTAAATATAAGGATAGCAAACATAACAATAATAAAAGAACGAGTCCGATCAATTGGAACATCAGAAAATTTCTGTATATGACCTTCTCTTTGATCATCCTGGAATTCTCCATCATGACCCGTAGGTCCAGGAATAAGGCTGATCAGCGTGAAAAAATTATAAATAAAATAAATACTTGAAACTCCTAACAAAAAATATTGAGCTAGAAATAGCAAGTGGTTAGGGGTATATTCCAATGTGGTAATTGTTCCCATTTGAGATACGGTATATACATTGTAAATAGCAAGGGCCATAATTACTAAAGAATTCCACAGGCGTAAGATAAATTTACTACTTTTTGATAGTATCTTATCCTTAAAAGCATAATAAATAGAGAATAAAGAAAATAATAATGCAATAATAATTCCCACGTTTACTATATTTTTGGCGTGCCAAAATCCAAAATAAATAAGCAAGTAAATGACCGCAAGAGATTGAATGAGAGTAATCCCTCCATTTATTCTTGGAGTAATTTTATCTTTATAATCAGCAATAGTCATAACGATAAACACCATACAGAATGCGTATGGCCACAACTGTAAATGATGCTGAAGAGTATAAGGTAAGTCGCCTTCCGCAGGAAGAAAAACGCCAAGACTGATCAGAGAAGAATATATTAAAGTTTTTAAAGTCTTCACAAAACTATCCGATATTTTTATATACTCAAAAACAATTCCTCCAATCAGCGCGATCATGAAAAAAGGAATTATAAAATTATTTGAAAAATAATACTCGTTTATAAACTGAGCAAGAAATATTGTAGCAATTAAAAGTAAGAGGATGATAAAATTTTTCTTCATAAGATTTATTCTTTTTTCTTAAAGCGAGAAATATTTAGGACTAGGCCCATTGTGCCTATTGCAATAAATAATGCGGTACCACCGTGCGATACAAATACAAGCGGGACTCCTGTGAGTGGAAATACTCCAATGATTGATGCAATATTCATAAAAGATTGGGCTGTAAATAACGTGATCAATCCAATAACCAGAAGCTTACTAAAAGAATCAGGCGCATAGTAAGCAATTTTGTATCCACGAAATGCAAAAGCTACATAAAGTAATATGAAAAATATACTTCCCACAAACCCAAGTTCTTCACCAATTACAGCAAAAATAGAGTCTCCTTGCGGTTCTGGCAAGTAATTAAATTTCTGAATACTTTGCCCAAGCCCTCTGCCAAAAACTCCTCCAGACCCAACAGCGATAAGAGATTGCTGAAGCTGATAAGAAGATCCCGTTGGGTCATGGCTCGGATTTAAAAATGTTTGAACTCGATCTTTTAAATAAGGAGTGAAAGAAACTAAAATTAAAAGTCCAGTAACGCTTACAATAAAGATTCCAATAATATATTTCCATGGCATCCCCGACACAAAAAGCATGATCATAGCTGTAATTGAAATGAGAATTACACTTTTTGTGTCGGGTTGTTTCAAAAGAATTGTAGCAATAATCCCAACAAGCACAACAAGTGGCAAGATGCTGAATTTTACATCTTGCACTTTAGATTTCACCCAAGATAACCACGCAGAAAAATAAACAATGAATGCAATCTTTAAAAATTCTACGGGTTGAATCGATACGCCAAAAATATTGATCCATCTACGTGCTCCCCCATGAGAGAATCCAATGTGTGGGATAAATACAGAAACGGTCAAAAGTATTGAAAGAATAAATATAATTAAGGAATATTTTCGCCAAAATTTATAATCTATTCTGAAAGCAAAATAAAAAGCCACAGCCCCACCAACCAATCCAAACATAAATTGATTAAGTATCACTCCGTAGAACTTTGCGGGACTTTTCGCTAAAATCCCTAAAGATGCTGATACAAACATAACAGCCCCACAAGCAACAAGGGTAATCACAATTCCCAAAAAAATTTTATCAATATTTTTACGCATATTAACTTATCAAGGCTAGAACTACTCCTAAAATTGAAGTGATTATACTCACAATCCAATAACGCATTGTAACTTTGTATGACGGCCAACCAAGCGCTTCAAAATGA
>CAZOLF010000017.1:0-5958 GCA_964580855.1 uncultured Candidatus Saccharibacteria bacterium | reverse complement strand
TATAAAAACGAGCAGGAGGAATATTGAACCACAAAAATGCCAATATACCACTAGTAATAACAGCACAAAACGTGGCAAGATCAGCTTGGCCATAGAAAAATGCAATTATTGAATACCCAGCAAAAACCGGCGCTAAAACTCCCCCAGAAAGTCCATCAATACCATCAATGACACTCGAAGAAAAAACTGCGAACATAATTATTATAAAAAATGGGATAAATAAATAACCCAAATTTAGAAATCCTGAAAATGGTATATACACATAATCAATTCCGAGCTTTACAAAAAACCACCATCCAATTGCCAATCCCAACATACTTATGATTCCAACTTTTATCCAACGCAAAGATATTGGATCTCCTCCAAAGCGAGTATTCGTTGCAAAAATTTGAATAAAATCATCTCCAAGTCCAACCAGAGACGCCACAATCAAAGCGCCGAATGGTAAAAGAGTCTCACTCCGACTTATAAAATAAAGATGTTCATACCAACCATCCGGTAAAAAGAAAGAAAGTATCCAAATAATAAGAAGAGTAAATATTACGGACATCCACACAATCATACCTCCTACACGCGGTGTATGAAGCTCTACTCCATCATAAATTTTTTTAAAGTCTTCACTAGGGACAACACTTGCTCTAGAGGTACGACGCCATAATTTATATTTATAAAAATAATGTGTAAAGACAGGAGTCAAAAGTATCCCCGAGATAAAACTAATAATAGCAGGCACTAAAATTTTAATAGTGTCGCTCATATTATTCTGTTACTTCTTGCTCTACTAATTCCCCATTTAGAGTTTTTTGTAATTCATCTCGTACTTCTTGGTATCTCGGCAAATCTTCTATTTTTGTTATCCCCATAAATTGTAATGTTTCTAGTGTGGGGATGTATATACTTCTTCGAGCATCCTTGGGATCAACATCCTTTTTAATCAATCCACGAATCAGCAAATTGCGTAGTATAAAATTCGAATTTACTCCTCTAATATAGTCAATCTCACTCCGAGTTATGCCATTCTTATACAGAATAATTGACATTGTTTCAAGGCTCGCCTTAGATAAATCTTTCGTCAGTTCATCCTTGCGTAATTCTTCCAGAAATGGGCTTGCCTCTTTATTTGTCCCCAAGTTTACTTCTCCATCTATTTCGATAATCTCAAGACCGGTCCCTACCAATCTTGATCTCAATTCGTTTAAAGCTTCGATAATCTCCCCTTCATCTAACTTCAAAATTTGCCCAATTTTTTTTATTGTTATTGGTTCTCCCTTAAAGAAAAGTAAGCTTTCAATTTTTGCTGATGTATTCATATATATTTATTATTCAATACCTAATGCACCTAAATCCGAATTCTGCATATTTTGCATAGCAATATCTTCAAAATGAGCATTCTGCATTACATTAATAATACCCTCTCGAACTAATTCTAACATAGCCAAGAACGAAACAATAACTGTAACCTTCGCTTCTTTCTCACCTGCTGTTTTGTGAGAACGGCTAAATTCCGAAAATGAAGTGTTGAGTGTCGCCTGAATTCTATCTGTAAGACTAGCCATCATTTCCTCAATACTCATTACTTTTTTAATTTCGATTTCAGGGAGAGGTACTGACTTTTTTGGAATGTGATTAATTACGTTATGTATACATTCCGACATTGTAGTTAGATTAATCTTTGGATCTGGACTCCAGATGGGGTCACTCCAACTGCGCTCTGGGGCAGAGAAAATTATTTGTGTCCCAAAAACAAGCTTAATGTCAATACTTGCATTTTTAATAATACTGTATAGCCTAAGTCTTTTTTCCAAATCATCAATTTTATCCACCTCATCATTTGTTAAGTTGAGATTTGGAAGTAAAGATTTGGACTTTATCAAGATTAAAGTTGCGGCCATTATAACAAAGCTTGAAATATCAGCAATGCGCCTATCCATATTTTCATGGTTTATTTTATTTATGAAAGAAATATAATCATTTGTAACTTCTGCCAAAGAAATCTCATTTACAAAAAGCTTTTTTTCTTCAATTAGACTCAATAACAATTCAAGAGGCCCTTCAAAAGAAGGAGTCACAACTTTATATTTTTGTATTGTTTCATCTGGTAACATTATTATTTATCTCCCGCTATTTTATTTGCATAAATTTCAATTTCATCTGAGGCATCGTATGAAATAATCGGCCATTTTGAAAAATTATCATCCAAATATCTAGGCATTAAGTGAATATGGAAATGCTGAACAAGCTCACCTACCACATTTATCTGCACATAATCACAAGGTAAATTCTTTTGAATTTTACGCATTAAATTTCTTGCCAAGATAAAAATTTTGCTAATTGTGTCATCATCGGCATCTTGCATATACGGAAGATGCTTCTTTGGAATAAGAAGTGTGTGGCCTTTAGACACGGGGTAAATATCCATAAAAGCCAAGAAGTTCTCATTCTCAAAAACTTTGACAGACGGTATCTCTCCCTTTACAATTTTACAAAATAAACAATTTTCCATATTATTCGCTATATTAAAATCCATCACTATTTAATTTCTCATCTATCCGGTTCATATCGCGTGGGAACATTGAAGCTTCACGAATATTTTTCAAACCTAAAATTTGCATAGTTATACGCTCTGCCCCGAAAGCAAATCCACCTTCAGGAGGCACACCATACTTAAACGCTTCTAGAAACATTTTGATTTTATTTGGGTCCATTTCCCAAATCTTTACATGCTCCATTAACTGTTTGTAGTCATTTATTCTTCTACCCCCAGAAAGCCATTCTACTCCCCTACAAATCAAATCCATGCCTTCATTGAATTCTTTATTTTCGTCACTTGGATACACATAGAAAGGTTTTTTACGAGTAGGATAACCATATATAAATACAAAGTCTGATCCAGTTTCCTCTTTTATAATTTCGCAAATTTGTCTCTCATCTTCAGGGTTTGTATCTTTTTCCCCACGCACATCACGACCATACTTTTCAAAAATTTTGTTTTGTACTTCTGCAAGTGATAATGTAGGAGTTTTGTCTATCATCACTGGAATCTCTGCTCCTAAAATATCTAAATGTTCTTGATTTTTAGCCTTTACTTGTTGCAAAATAAATCTTACAGTTTCCTCTGCCATATCCCGAACATCACGCCATGAATCGATAAAACCCATCTCGGCATCAAGGGAAACAATTTCGGTTAAGTGACGAGTTGTAGAAGATGGCTCTGCGCGAAAAACTTTATTAACGGAAAAACATCGCTCAAATGCAGACATCACAATTTGCTTGTAAAGTTGTGGTGATTGCGAAAGGTAAGCTTTCTTATCGAAATAATTTACCTGGAAAACTTCAGCTCCACCTTCCGCTGTAGCAGGAGCTATCGCCGGCGCTTGAAATTCAAAAAACATATTTTTCTTCATGAATTCACGGAAAGAATCTATAACTGTTTCTTGAACTTTGAAAACTGCCTGAACTTTGGGTTGTCGTAGTACAAGTGCGCGATTATCAAGCTCTGTTGTGAGTTCTAAGTTATACCCATCTTTAGACATATCGAAAGGCAATGGAGCTGCCTCGGCCAAAATTTCAATATTTAAAACTTCCAATTCGATGTCGCCATTTACAACACCTTGTTTGATATTCTTTTCTGGTCTTTTATTTACCTTACCAGAAATTTTCAAAACCCATTCAGCCCGTGTTTCTTTTGCTATTTCTATCCCTTCTGAATTAGGAAGCACCACACATTGGACTTTCCCTGTCATATCACGCATGTCCATAAACACCATCTTGCCTTGGTCACGTCGCACATCCACCCAACCAGCAATAACTACCTCCTCCCCTATGTGAGAAGCTAAATCCTTTATGTAAATTCGATTTATCATATTATTTTATAATATCACAAAAAGCCTTTGTTGTGTATTGTATAGATTAGATTGTATCCAATTCTTTGAATCCCTCTTCAACTTGAGTTTTATTTGGAGTTTTACCATGCCATTCGTACTTATTTTCAAATTCTTTTACCCCCTTTCCAGGAATTGTCATCCCGATTAGGACTGTGGGTTTAATTTTTTCTTGCTTTGCTTTTTTGAACGCATCATCAATTGAATTGAAGTTATGCCCATCCATTTGAATTACATTCCAGCCAAAAGATTTCCATTTCATTTCCAAGTCACCAAGTGGCATTACATCCTCTGTAAATCCATCAATTTGTATGTTATTCCGATCGATAATTGCAATAATATTATGTAAATTTTCTCGAGGTGCGAGCATTATTGCTTCCCAGTTCTGTCCTTCGTTGAGTTCTCCATCACCAAGGAAACAATAGAAATATTTCTTTGATTGATTCTTTGTCATGTATCTATCAGCAATTGCCATACCAATTGCTTGCGATAGTCCAGACCCAAGTGGCCCTGAAGATGTCTCTACGGCCGGTAAAAATTCGCGATGTGGATGACCTTGCAATCTTGAATCAAGCTTTCGAAGAGTTTTCAATTCACTAACTGGAAAGTACCCACTATGCGCCATCGTTGCATAGAGAACTAGGCAGATGTGCCCATCGGATAATACTATACTATCGCGTTCAGTCCACTCTGGTTTTTTGGGATTGTGATTTAATTCTTGAAAATATAAATATGCAAAAATATCGGTCATCCCAAGCGGTCCTGCTGTATGTCCACTTCCAGATTCGAGCAACATTGTTAAAATACTCTTTCGAATATTTTTAGATTTTTCTTTCAAATTCTTTATAGTTGTATCAGGTAGTGCCATATTATTTTTTATTTTTAAAACTTTTAATTACACGAGCTATACTTGGCGCATCCAAACCATATTTTTTGAGCAATTCATCCATAGCGCCTGATTGACCATATTTATCTTTAACCCCCACATACTTTATTTGAGTTGGATAAACCTCCGATAAATATTCAGCTACTGCACTCCCCATTCCACCAGCGACTTGATGATCCTCTACGGTTACAATTCCATCACACTTTTTTGCCAATGCTAAAATCCCAGTTTTATCTAGTGGTTTGATTGTTGCTAAATTCATAACTGTAACACTCATATCATTTTCAGCAATCTTTGCCCCCACAAGCGCATTGTGGACCAATTCCCCCGTAGCAATGATTCCAATATGAAGTGCTTTTTTATTCTTTGCTATTTTCTCATATAAAATTTGAGACTTCCCAATTTTAAAAGGAGTCTTCTCTGTGGTAATCAAGGCTGTTGCTGGGCGAAAAATTCGGATATAAGTTGGCTTACCACATTCTACCGCTTCGATGATTGCCTTCTTGGCCTCAATAGCATCACAAGGTGAAATAACAATCATATTCGGCAATACTCGAGTAATTGCAAGGTCTTCAAGAGCTTGGTGAGTTCCACCATCTTCGCCCACAGTAAGCCCAGCATGAGACCCAACCATTACGACATGGCAATCGTTGTAGCAGATAGTTGTTCGGATCTGTTCCCAGTTTCGCCCTGGTGAAAATACTGCAAATGAAGAAGCCACAGCAACATTCCCCATTGCTGAAATGCCCGAAGCAACAGATGCGAGATTCTGCTCGGCAATCCCAATCTCAACAAAACGATCTGGAAATTTATCTCTAAATAAATGCATTTGTGTCGATTCAGTAAGATCAGCACAAAGGGCAAACACTTTATCACTTCTCTCTCCGGCAATTAGCAAGCCTTGACCAAACCCTTTACGAATTGGAACCTTTTCTACATCTTTATCAAAAACTTTTGGATTTAAGTTTAATTTTTTATTTAACATACGCTTATCATACCAGACACTATCTTTATTTCAAATTACCTTAGTGGACATTTTGACCAAGCATTTCATACGGGATCGAAAGCACTGTAACAATCAGCACATAAAGCCAATAAACTGGTGCAAAAGCAATATATGTTACCCTATCTTCTGTCCATAAAGGCAAGTACCATTTTTGAAGTTGCAACATCCACATATTAAGAGGTATG
>CAZOLF010000016.1:2323-16225 GCA_964580855.1 uncultured Candidatus Saccharibacteria bacterium | reverse complement strand
GGTCGTCAAAATAGAGATATCTCGAGTTATAGATACTGATTGACCTTTTTGACCTTCGAGTTCTTTTTGTTTCTCAGCTATTTCTTTTTCCAAACTAGCAAGTTCTGCTTCCAATCGGGCTTTGTCAGCCTGAGCCATCTGCAACTGATCAGCAGCATATACACTAACTTTCGGAATAGAAAAAGTAAATATTAGTAAAAAAAACAAACTGTATCGTATAAAGCGACGCATAAGTATATTATATCACACAAAAACACCCATTGGCCTTGACCAAGTGGTGTTTTTGTCCTTTTTTCATTTCTTTATTCTGCAGCTGGAGCTTCTTCGTCCTTCTTACCTTTCTTCTCAACTTCAATAGCACCTAGATCAACTGCTCCAACCTCTTCTTTCTCTTCCTTTGCTTGTGCCACAAGTGCGACAACTTCATCAGCATCACTGAGCATGGTTACACCAGCTGGAAGTTTAATATCTTTGACATGAATTTGATTCTCTAAAGTTTCAAGCGTTGTTATATCTACAGAGATTGTATGAGGTAAATCTTTTGGTAGAGCTTTAATCTCTACTTCATGAAGAACCTTCACTAATGTTCCGAGCCCAGCTTTTTCAGCTGGAGCAACACCACTAAACTCGATTGGCACAGATACATGCACTGGCTTATTCATATCAACAGCCAAGAAATCAACATGTAGAGGAAACCCTTTTATAGGGTCAAATTGAACATCATGAATAAGTACATCAACTTTCTTTACCCCCATTTCAAGTACGATTGTACTTGATTCACCTGCTTCTCTAAATACTTTTACGAAGTCAATACTAGGAACAGAGATTGATGTATTCTCGGTACTAGCGCCATAGACTACAGCAGGAACCATACCGTTATTTCGTACAGTTGCAAGCTTATCAGCCTTACTTCGCATTGTTGCGATTAATGTTTTCATGAGGATTATACTAGCACAAAATCCCCTTTTGGGCAAATTATACTTTATGGCTTTTTATATGGGCTTCTTTTAAGATATGGTCTTTTATATATTGCATACTCCCCCCAACCTTTTTGCCAGGGTTAAACATATTTTTTATATCGAAAATGCTCTTGACCTGCTCAAATAAATGATAGACTTTCTCTCCATACATTTGCTTGAGGAATGGTGTGCGGATAATCCCATCATTGTGTTCTGCTGTCGTAGAACCTTTGTATTCAAGTACAAGATCATAAACTTTCGTAGAAAGCTCTAAAATAATTTTACTTGTATTCTCATCAGTAAAATCCATAAGTGGAATAATATGGAAATTACCATTCCCAGCATGACCTGCAATTGTATATGTGATTGGGTACTCTTTCAAAATTTTGTTTAACTTTGGCAAAAATTCGGGTAGGAATTCTGGCCGGACAACAATATCATCTATAAAAGGTGCAGTATGCTTGTCCTTTATATGTTTACGCAAAAGTGCAAAGCTCTCACGACGTATATCCCAATATTTTTCTGCATCAGTTTTACTCTGAGTGATTCTAGTCGGAAAATTAAATTGCTTTAGTGCTTGGACCAATTTCTTTGCATCATTTTTTATAACCTTTTCATCATTACCAGCAAATTCTACAAGTAAAATTAATTTAGGCATTCCGCGTGCAAGCATCATGAATGCTTCTGGCCAAAAGCTCCACATAAATTTGATCATTCCCCACAAGCCTTTCTTTTTAAGGAAATCTGGAAAGAATTTGATAGCCAATTTCATTGTCGCATCATCATAGCTCTCAATACTTTCAGGATGAAATGGTAAAATAGCATCAACAAGCTCTCCAAGACGAGATAAATCTTTCATAAATACGGCAACTAATTTCGAAGATTTCTTAACTTGCACTAAGTGTAAAGTGATGTTCGTGACAATGCCCAATGTGCCTTGTGATCCGACGATTAATTTCGTTAAGTCAAAAACCTCCTTTTCTTCATCCCATACATTCCATAAATAGTATCCAGCAGAATTCTTGCTAACATTTGGCTTGGCCTCTTTGATTTCTTTCTTGTTATCTTGAATAAGTTGAAAAATATTTTTATACAAATCCCCTTCAAAATCATCTTGAGCAATTTTTGAATATAATTCTTTTTTCGTTAGTGGTTTGACTATGTATTCCCTACCATCAGCAAAAACTACTTGGAGCTCTTTTATATAATCTTCTGTTTTTCCATAATTGAGCGTTTTTTCTCCAGCACTATTATTCCCAATCATACCGCCAAGAGCATTGATACTTTTACTTGCAGTGTAGCAAGGCAAAAGAAGATCTTCTTTTAAAGTAACAACTTCAAAATCACGATAGAAACATCCAGGCATTACTTGTGCATACCCTACAATTTCCACATTATGAGAGCCTGGGTATTTGGGTGTTATTGAAAAAGGAGAGACTTTCTCAATTTTAGAAATTATATTCATATATCGAGTAAAATCAATAACAATTGATTCACCGATAGCTCCACCAGACATACAAGTCCCAGCGGAACGTGGAGTTATAGACAGTTCGCCATGTGTTTCCTTATTTTCACTTACCCATTTTACAAGCGCTTGAATATCATTGGAATCTTTTGGAAAAACAACAACCCTCGGTCTGACAACAAGCACACTTGCATCATGTGAATATTTCTCTAAAACATCATCACTATCTTCAACATCACCTTTAAAAAATTTCTTTATTTCAAAAGATAACTCCATAATTATTTTTTATACTCGCCTAAATTAGCCAAGCTGTTTGCAGAAGCTCTTTCTACAAGGATCGCTTGTGCCCCTGAGACATTATCCATATTACTCGCCCATGCTTTCAAAGCATCACCTTGTATCGCGCGACCATAAGAAAATGAAAGTGGCCAAGGTAAATTTTTTGTTTTATGCATCTCATTCAAATTTTCTACTGCTTGTTCTGTGCTCTGACCTCCTGAAAGAAATACGATGCCCCCGATATCAGATGGCACATTCTCATTAAAACATTTTAAAGTCATCTCGGCGATTTGTTCTTTGGTTGCTTGAACTTCGCATTTGTTACCAGAAATTACCATACCATTTTTTAAAATTAAACCCGGAATGTACGCTCCATGCTTTTTTAATTCGACAAACAGAAATTTTAATGCGCGAGTTGTAACTTGATAACAATCTTCGATTGTGTGTGTACCTTCCATATTTATTTCCGGTTCCACAATAGGCACAATCCCAGCCTCTTGAGCCAAAGTAGCATAACGAGCCATTGCCTGAGCGTTAATCTCGAGGCCAACATCAGTAGGTAGACCTTTGGTCATATCAATCAAAGGAAATGCTCTCCACTTAGAAAAAGTTGCTCCCATTGATTTATATTCTGCAAATCTTTCACGCAATCCATCCAAGCCTTCCGTGACTGTTTCGCCTTCGTGAAATGGTATTGGAACCGGGCCTTTATCGACCTTGATTCCAATCTCCAGGCCTTTTTGTTTGAAAATTTCTGTAAATGGGGTACCTTCTGTAGAACTTTGACGAATTGTTTCATCAAATAATATCATTCCACTTATAGACTGCTCAATCCCTGGCGCGGTTATTAAAAGTTCTCTATATTTTCTCCTGTTTTCTTCTGTAGTTGGAATCCCAAGCTTCTCAAATCTTTTATTACATGTTGGCATACTTTCATCAATAGCAAGAATGCCTTTAGGCGAAACCATTATCTTTTTTACAATATTATCAAGTTCATTTGTATTTAATGTATTCATAATTTTCATTATATCATAATATGGTATAATACAAATATGGAAAAAAATAAACATATACAATTTCTCGCTGTTGGTGACATAGTTACCGATAATTTTATTGAACTTAAAGATGCAGAAGCAGTTTGTGATATTGATCACCATAATTGCAAGCTTTGTGTCAAATTTGGGCAAAAAATCCCTTATGAATCTGCGGTTGAAATCCGAGCTGTAGGTAATGCTGCTAATGCGGCCGTTTCTGCGAGCCGATTGGGTTTATCTAGTGCTCTTGTAGCATCGGTTGGAGATGATTCCCACGGTAAAAATTGTGTAAACGCACTAGAAGAACAGAAAGTGATTACTGATTTTATAAATGTTGATAATAGATACCCTACCAACTACCATTTTGTTCTTCGATATGGAGCAGAACGTACTATATTAATCAAACATGCACCTTTTGCATATAAGTTGCCATCCGATCCTGATATAAAAATTGATTGGCTCTATTTCAGTTCTATAGGAGACCACTCCCTTGATTTCCACGATGAGGTTGTAAAGTGGCTAGAGGCTCACCCAGAAACTAAAATGGCTTTCCAACCAGGAACATTCCAGATTAAAATCGGAGCCGAACGATTAAAAAACATTTATGCAAAGACCGAATTATTTTTCTGTAACCTAGAAGAAGCGCAAATTATTTTAAACACACAAGAGGAAGATATTAAAAAGTTGGCAAGTATGTTGCACGATTTAGGGCCAAAGAAAGTTGTTGTTACCGATGGCCCAAATGGCCTTACTGCAAGTGACGGTGCAATTATTTACACTTTACCCATGTATCCTGATGCGAGTACCCCAATAGATCGCACGGGCGCAGGAGATGCGACGTCTTCTACTATCACAGCAATGCTTGCAACTGGTATGGAATTCAAAGATGCATTGCTCTATGGGCCAATCAACTCAATGAGTGTCGTACTTGCCGTAGGAGCACAAGCAGGATTACTAACACGTGCAAAAATTGAAGAATATCTAAAGAAAGCTCCAGAAAATTATAAAATTAGTTAGATTTCATCTCTACTTTCTAACATATAGCGAGCTTGTTTAACAGCTTCCCCTGGAGATACCTTGCCTGAATTAAGATCATCAAGAAGATTTTTAAATCGATTATTTTCTGAATCTATATTACCTGTATTATTTGCCATCTGATTAATATGCTGTATTTCAGAGCGGGCCTCGTTTATTGTCATTGGTATTTCTAAGTGTTCCATATATAAAAAATTATTTTCTTGTAATTATTTTTCGTACAGCTTTCTCAATATCTTTTCCCCCCATTCCATAATACTCAATTAATTCTGCGGGAGTTCCTGATTGACCAAACAGGTCTTTAACTCCAACAAATTCAATGGGTACTGGATAATTTTGAGCTAAACACTCCGCTATAGCACCACCCATTCCACCGGCAATCTGATGTTCCTCTACGGTTACAATTTTCTTAGTTTCTTTTGCAAGTGCAATTATGGCTTCAGTATCAAGTGGTTTGATTGTGGCTAAATTCATCACTTTTACTTTAATCCCTTCGCTTTCTAATTTTTTTGCCACACAAAGCGATTGATACAACAATGCACCTGTTGCAATAATTCCAACATCGGCAATCCCTTTTTCTGGATTCCAAAAAATTTGAGCTTTGCCAATTTCGAACGGTGTTTCATCTGTTGTTATTATTGGAGTTTTCTCGCGAGCAAGGCGAATATATGTAGGCTCTTTAGTCTTTGCACATGCAAGTGTTGCCTTTTTTGCCTCTATCGAATCACAGGGTGAAATGACCACCATATTAGGAATCACACGCATTAGGGCCATATCTTCAATTGCTTGGTGTGTTCCCCCATCAGGTCCTACAGAAATCCCCGCATGAGAGCCTACTACAACAACTTTCTGGTCATTGTAGCAAATTGTTGTACGAATTTGTTCCCAGTTTCTACCTGGAGAAAACATTGCATAAGAAGATACAAATGGGATCTTTCCCATTGCCGCCATTCCACTCGCGACTGTAACTAAATTCTGTTCGGCGACACCAATTTCTACAAAGCGCTCTGGGAATCGATCACGGAAAAAGTGCATTTGCGTACTTTCCGTAAGATCAGCACAAAGCGCGACAACATTTTTATCCTTCTCTCCAGCATCGAGCAGTCCTTGGCCAAAACCTTTACGAATCGGCACCTGCTCGACATCTTCATTCCAGATTTTCGTATTTAATTTTAAATTTGGATTTAACATATTATTTATGCTCAGATTTTATTTTCCCTCCAAATGTACGCAACTCTTCTAATGCCATCTTGGCTTGCTCTTTATTTGGTGGAGTTCCGTGCCATTTATAATTGCGCTCGAATTCTTTCACGCCTTTACCGGGAATTGTACGTGCGATAATTATCGAAGGTTTCTCAAACATTGCTTGCGCATAGCCGATTGCATCATTGAGCATTTCAAAATTGTGTCCATCAACTTCCATCGCATGCCAGCCGAACTCTTCATATTTTTTTACCAAATCTCCAAGGGGCATTATATCCTCAGTATTGCCATCAATCTGAATGTTATTGCGATCAACTATTACGAGTAAATTTCTGAGTTTTTCTTTCCCCGCAAGCATCACAGCCTCCCAGATATTTCCCTCGTCGTGTTCACCATCGGAAAGTAGTGCATAAATAGTTTTGTGGGAAAGCAATCCATTATCAATTCTATCCGCGAGCGCCATACCAACAGCTTGTGAAAGCCCCGAACCAAGTGGCCCTGAAGAATTTTCAAGCATTGGTAAATATTCTCGATGTGGATGGCCTTGAAGACGCGAACCGAATTTACGTAAAGTCTTCAATTCTTCCACAGGGAAATATCCGGAATGTGCCATCGAGGCATACAATACTGGGCAGATGTGGCCATTGGAAAGGACCACCCGGTCACGATCTTTCCACTCTGGGTTTTTCGGATCATGGTTCATTGTATGAAAATAAAGAAGCGCAAAAATATCAGCCATCCCAAGAGGCCCGGCAGTGTGTCCACTTCCTGCTTCAAGCAACATCTCTATAATACTCTGACGAATATCGTTAGCTTTAACACTCAGGAGTTTTATTTTTGCGTCAGTGAGTATCATAATTTTTTGGCAATTAACTTAAGTTTCTTAGTCTATTTAATAATCCAACTTTATCATCCGAATTAAAAAGTAATGAACCTGTAATCAACCTTGTGGCCCCTGCCTGGACTAATAGTGGTGCTGTTTGTTCATTTACACCAATGTCTATTTCTATTGGTAAATCAGGATACTTTGCTCTTAAAGTTTTTGTACGCTCATAAACTTTCTCATCTAAAGAAACTCCACCAAAACCAATTTTATCATTCCCCATACATTGTACAAAATCCACAAGATTCACAAAATTATATACAGTCTCAAGTGACATACTTGGTTTAAAAGCAATTCCAATTTCTATCATATCACGCACATAAGTATCCATACCTTCCAAAAAATCCTTAAATTCATCTAAGTTTTCCATTGATTCTAAATGGAAAATAATTCTTTTTGGCCCAAGCTTTGTATAAAGATCAAAATTTTCAATTGCATTTTTTACCATTAAATCAAACTCAAAATCAAATTCCTCCCAGTAAGGCATACCCTGTTCTTCATTTATAATTTTTTGAAATTCAAATTCATCAAATCCATTGGTTGTAAATGGCCAAGTTTTACTTGGTACAAAAACTCCATCACAAAAATCAATCTGGATAACATCAAGGATACCTCTTAAAGATCCTACTTTTTCTTTTAATTTATGGTAACTTTCGAATGGTAATACCGAGGCAATAATTTCTGTCATAATTATTTATCTAATTTATTAATACGACGTAAATGTCTTTCATTTCCAGAAAATGGTAATTCTAGAAATCTTTTCACTGCACCCTTTACTTCATCCTCTGACATAAATCGTGCACCCAATGATATAATATTTGCATTGTTGTGTTCACGCATCGAAGCAATCATGTCTAAAGTATTCCCTGAAATATCTGTCTGCACGCTTGCTCCTCCGTAAAATACTGCTGCTCGTGCGCCTTTTACCCTATTGGCACACATTGCTTCGCCTTGGCCCGAACCACCTAAAATAACCCCCATACTTCCACTATCACTTGCAACGGCTTCCGCAACTGGGCGAATCAAATCTGGATAATCGTCATCGGCATCATATGCAAATGGCCCTTTATCGACAACTTCATAACCCAACTCAGTAATATATACTTTTAATTTTTCTTTCAACTCAAAACCTGCATGATCTGTTCCTATGTAAATTTTCATATACATATTATATCAAAATCAAACACAAAAGCTAATCTATCAAAAACACTCCATCTTTGGAGTGTTTTTGATTCTACTTCTTAACTTTTTTTGGCTTCTTTACTTCTTTTCTTTGTCGATTATCACCTTTTCCCATATAATTTTATTTTATCTACCTGAGGCAGACAAGTTAATTTTTAATAAATATATTATACACTAACCCCAAATAGTTTTCCAATTCCAAATGTTACTACCATAGCTATAATACCACCCAAGACAACGCGAATTACTGCTTTTGTTTTATCTGAACCACCCGCATACGCACTCAAGTAACCTGTTATAACGAGGGCAATGATAACAGAGACAAATGTTGCAACTATTTGCATTGAGGCCGGAGCAAAGATAATTGCAAGGATTGGAATAATAGCTCCACAAAAAAACGAGGCTCCCGATGCATACGCTGCGTGAAATGGATTGGTCAAATTGTTAGGATCAATATGGAGTTCAGCTTCTACGTGTGCTCGGAATGCATCGTGTAAAGTTAATTCCTTACCGACAATTTCAGCGGTTGCCCGCGACAGTCCTTTCTTTTCGTAAATTACAATCAGCTCCTCGAGTTCTTGGTCAGGGATTGTTTCAAGCTCCATCTTTTCTTTTGCAAGTAGAGCCTTCTCTGTATCTTTTTGTGTGCTAACAGATACATATTCACCAACAGCCATAGAAAGTGCCCCAGCCACAAGTGCAGCAACTCCAGCGGTTAGAATAAAAGATCTGGAATCTGATGCCCCCGCTACACCGACAATGACTGAAGCAACAGAAACAATCCCATCGTTTGCCCCAAGCACCGATGCACGTAACCAATTTAGTTTAGTCCCGACGATTTCATTTCCTGTTTCTGTGTGAGTATTTTCTTTTTCCATATAAATAATTATAACATAAAAATAAAACACCCCATACGGAGTGTTCTATTTAAGCTATTCTGCTTTTTCTTCAGTTGGTGTAGTTTCGGCTGGCATTTCTACCGGAGCAACTGTCTCTGGTGTCTCAACTACTGGATTTGTCACTTCTTCTGTTGTTTCTTCTGACATATATATTATATTATGAATTAGTTTTTCTAAAGCGACTAGACAAAGTATATACTAATTGTAGTATATGTCCTAATACATTAATTCTTTACTCTACGGTATCAAGTTCAATAGAAAAAGTTGAGCCCTTACCTGCACCTTCCGATTCAATTTTTACGATTCCTTTATGAGCTTCGACAATTGCTTTTGCCAAGTAAAGTCCCAATCCTGAACCTCCAGTATTCATCTTTGCCCCTTCACCACGAGAAAACTTTTTGAAAAGTTCTGGCTGAATTTCAAGTGGAATCCCTACACCAGTGTCTTTGATGCCGACAGTAACTTTATTCCCATTCTTTTTTAAGATAACATTTATCTGTCCTTCTTTTGTATATTTCATTGAGTTATCGATGAAATTCAAGATTACTTGGCGGAGTTTATTCTTGTCTCCATTTATCTTTGCCACCTTCTCATTGTCTTCATTATAAATTAATTTCAAACCTTTCTTCTCAGCAGTGATTGAAAGCTCTTTTGCCATATCGCTAACCATCTCTGGCAAATTAAATACTTCCATTTCGTATTTCATTCCTCCACTTTCAATCTTGGAAACGTTCAAGAAATCTTCCACCAATAATGTCAGATGATTACTTGATTGGAAAATTTTATCAACAGCTTCTTTCGCTTTTACATTTACATCACCAAATGAACCATCGAGCACCATCGAAGCATAGCCATTGATAGCAGTTAGCGGGCTTCGTATTTGATGCGAAGCAAGTGAAAGAAATTCAGTCTTTAGTTTATCGAGTTCTTTAAGTTTATCATTTGATTGTTCAAGTTTTAAATTTGTTTCTTCTAGGCGGAGTTTAGACTTTTCTAATTGAACAGATAGATTTTCAATTTTTACACGTTGGTCTGACTCTTTTTTCAAGTTTCTAAAAAGAATTACGCTCAATATTACCCCCATAACTATAGCAAAGATAGTCAACAACTCATCTGTTTTATTATCGATAAAGAACAGCTGTCCACACATCAACACGACAAGACCGATAACTAAATAATGAGTCCCAAGAATATGAAAATGAAATATATCCAACTCAAATACAGCATATATAATTGCACTTAGAAAAATAGGTAGTATAAACAAACTGTAAAGATTGATCTCATAAATTCCTGTCATAGAAGCAATATATTCAGTAGATCCAAATATGGACAGAAATACTAATAATGATCCTAATACAATCAGACTCGCTTTTTTGAATTTGTAGTCTTGCTTAATGAAAAATGCTTTAACTAAGTGGGCGAGAATTATAAAAATAATAATAATTTCGAAAACTAACTTATACAGATCCAGAAAACTATTATTTAACGCTTCACAAACTGATTGGTCGAAACTTAATACAGATTGCCCAAGTAAAGTCATGATGAAAGGCACAAAAGTGGTTAAGAAAAAAATTACTTTTAATTTTACAGAGATATCTTTCTTGTAAATAAAAACTAAAACAAAGTAGAGCCCCAGCATAAAAAAGATCATTTCAAGATACAAAAGAGTAGACCAAACCGAATAAACAAGATAGTAATTATTTGATGTCCATAAAATTAAATCTCCTACAAGCCAGGCAGAGAAGGCAAACACAAAGGAAAGGAAAATTTTTGAAAATAAATTAAATTTAGCTTTAAATAGAACAAGAATTGCCAAAAGAAGCGAGAGGACAACAGGGACTAAATGGGAATAGCTTGCTACTGTGCGTAGCTCTTGTGTGGTTTCGTAACATGTATTTATTATTTGTATATCCATATACTTAAGGTATTAAAGTTTTAATTACAGGATGATAAGATACCCAATAATCGTCAAGCTCCATATCAATTGGGCCTATTGGAACTACTAAGGGCCTTAACCCAGTTAAATTCATAACTCTCTCTATTGCTGGTAAAACTACATTTCTAGAAAATTCACCATCAGTATCGTTCAACAAAAAATTTTCAAATAAAATCCCATGACAAATAAACAATAAGAAAAAATCTTTATAGTACTTTGCAGGCTGTTCTCCGTGTTGTTTAAACCACAAAGATGCATCATAGAAAGTTAGATTGTCTAAATCATAATTATCAGCAGTAAATAATTTTCTATGAAAATCAAGAAG
Organism: uncultured Candidatus Saccharibacteria bacterium; assembly: GCA_964580855.1. Classification (GTDB taxonomy): domain Bacteria; phylum Patescibacteriota; class Minisyncoccia; order Phycocordibacterales; family UBA9973; genus UBA8515. Next base: position 5,025 of record CAZOLF010000016.1, on the reverse strand, counting down.
AGGTTCACCCCATAATGTATTTACTTCTTTTAGTTTTTTACCGTTATGTTTATTAAAATCCATTATAGTTATCTTCTCTACCGGATAAAAATCTTTTTTATTTATACTACCTTGAACTCTTAGCTGCCCCAAGGAGTGCTTGAAATCATTATTGGAAGTAAACTTGTCATCAAGATATTCAAAAAAAATTGGTTTCAGGTCATTTTCTTTTGTGATAGCAACGAAGTGTCTCAAATCATTATTAGGAGTTGCTATTTGCCTAAATTGTACACCGCATTTATTTTCTTTTAAAATTTCCGGGATATCATTATTCAATAAATATTGAATCTGAGACACAAGTTCAGGATTATTTCTGCGTTCTTCTAAGAGTCGGAGCGCCTCAGAAAGTGGTGTATATACAATCTGATTAAATATATCGTGATCTGACATTATTTTATTGTAGTCGCCAATTGAAATCATAGTCAATTTTCTATTTCAATACCATCTGTAATAATTTCATTAACGCACATACCCTCTTCAAAATCCAGACTGGTACACTCAATTTTTTCACAGAGAATAGTGTTCAAGGCACAAGCATCTGTACAGTCCCCTTCCACACACAATTCAAAGTCCTTTGCGCTCAAGTTATATTTATTATAGTAAGATAGATTATTCGGTGGACAGTCGCCCTCAATCGAACAATCACGATAGAAGCAAGTCTGTGTTTGTGGGTTACATTGTGTTTCTACTAAAAAAGTATAGTCTTTTTTATAAAAGAAAAAATAAAAAGAAGTAGAAATTACGATCAAACAACTAAATAATAATATAGATATAAAAGTATTATGAGTTTTTATATTTTCGTCTGGCATGCTGGTATAATTTTAACATATTTCTAATTAAATAACATCACACTTCCTACAATCATAATTAGGACTGCTATAATTTTTTGGATCAAAACATTCCTAGAAATATCTTCTTTAATAATTTTTGGGAAGAAAATTGTTCCAATAATTGAGAAAACCAGTAATATTGCAGGCTGAAAGCTTCCTACTAGATATACCATAGTAATAGGAGCTAATAATAAGGCAAAATTGGTTAACATATTACCAGTTACAGTCATGGATTCACTTATAATATTTAAACCGAATATCTTCCTTCCTCCTTTTTTATTCATGTACATAAATTCTTTACGATATTTTGGTACAAATAAATAAATAAGGATACCAGTTACACCAAGGCCAAGGTATTCCCAAAAAGATGATACCCAGAAATTACCCTCTACTGTGACATATTTAAAGATAATTCCCATCACGGCAATTAAAATACAAGCGACAAACATATACAGAGCTGGTTTCTTTTTAAAACGATATTTATCTTGGAAATTTATTGAAATTAAAAATACGCCACTCAATGTTATTATTGAGCCAAGCTGTTGATTAAAAGTTAAAGTTTCCCCAAGGAAAATATAACTAAAGATGTACCCAAACACAGGGACTGTCAAAAACCACGGAGCTACACGAGACACCCTCTAATTCCAAGCTGAACAAATATAGAATGACCCAAATAATTGTCAGCAACCCGGCAAACAAAAGTAAAATTTTATCATTTAAAGGAATAGAAAATACATGCGGGGTAAAAATTAATATTATTATTGAAGCAACAATCCCTATTAGGCTCGAAAAAAGCACAAGCCCTCCAGAGCCTTGTTCCCCTTTAGAATATTTTGCAACTAAATATTTATCTGCAATATTTACTAGTGCCCAGAGGAATGGCGCACCAAGTGCAATTAAAAACCAATTCATGGACAAATTATATCATAAAAATTGCTAATATTGCGGAATTTATGTAATATACTTCTTATGATAGACACAATAATTAATACAAAAAAAGACAGTTTAGCTGACATGGTTATCGTTTCAGCTTCTTATGAGAAAACAGCTTCAAGCCGTAAAGGTACAGCAAGTGGCCCAAAAGCAATTTTGAAAATGCTCGATAGTAAATTGGAGCTTTTTGATCGTAAGTACAAAAAAGAAATTGCAAAATACATAAAGATAGCACAGCAAGACTTAGGAAATATTAGTGCACTTACACCACAAAAAGCCTTAGATAACATAACAACTGAATGCACTAAATTACTTGAAAAAGATAAATTCGTCTTTCTACTTGGAGGCGAGCACTCCGTCTCACTTGGCCTACTAACTGCGCTCTCTAAAAAATACAATCCAAAAGATGTTACAGTCCTTCAAATCGATGCACACTGCGATCTACGCAATGATGACTCTGATTACAGCGATGACCCTACCAACTTGGCACATTCATGCGTATTACGACGTACACACGAGCTTGGCTACAATCTGGTACAAGTAGGGATTCGTACCTATGCAAAAATGGAGTACGATTATTTCACAAAAAACAGTAAAACAATTTCTGTTTTTGAATTCGGAAATGGCAAGAAGGTGCCAACTATCGCAGAAATTTTAAAATCTATCAAGACAAAATATGTGTATATTACAATCGACGTAGACGGCTTCGACCCTGCATTTATGCCTGGTACTGGCACTCCTGTACAAGGTGGACTTGAATGGTGGTATGGCGTAGAATTGCTCGACAAAGTAAGTAGTACAAAGAATTTGATTGGTGCAGACATTGTAGAAGTCTCTCCACAAAAAGAATCTGTCCTGACCGAATACGGTGCAGCACAACTCCTATACAGCATAGTAGCA
>CAZOLF010000016.1:0-2313 GCA_964580855.1 uncultured Candidatus Saccharibacteria bacterium | reverse complement strand
CTCCAAGTAATATACGATACAAGTCCTGCGATGATAATCAGTAAGAGCCATAACCATGATACATTCATTGAGATTGCGCCCACTGAAGCTCCTAGTAAGTTAGAATTCGTAGATTCTAAAGTATCACTTGTGGATTCTGTCACAGAGTCTAATATTTTACTACCTTTTGATCCTGTTGTTACTTTAGATATAGTATCACTGCCTGTTGAGTTCGTTGTTACAATAGATCCTGTTAGATTTTTACTACCATTAGTATAACTACCGCTTTTTGGAGTGTTATTTACTATTGTATAAACACCATTTGTAGAATTTGTTCCAATAGACTTCCCTTCACCAATAATATCTACATTTATAATATTTACATTAGCAAGACCAAAATCTACTCCTTTGACTGTTATATTAAGAAAAGAAGTATCTTTATCTGTACCATTTGGTATTCCGATTAGGAAATATGGCTTTGCACAAGTCGGAGTTGTTTGTGCCATCATACCATCGACAACTACCACACTGTCACAAGATAAATTCTTGAAATCAATTGTACCCTCTACTGCATAAACTTTACCACTAGTAGGATTAACATTTATACTTGCAGAGAAAACTTCGCCGACATTCTTTGTTATACCTGTAGGTGTGACATATATACTTGGTGCTGTAGATGCAGATGATGTAGCACCAAAACTGATAAATGCCATAAATACGAGAATCGGAAACAAAATATTTTTTATATTATTTTTCATATATTTTTAATTATCTTTTAACTTCACCATAACCCCAATTCGACATTAATAATACAAAATCATATTTATCAACTTTGATATCTGTATTCAGGTCTGCTTTGTCTGATACCTTCAATCCCCATGCCATCATCATCAGTGCGAAATCGTACTTGTTAACCTTTCCATCACAATTGATATCTCCTAGAATTTTAAGAGGGCAAATATTTGTATTTGTGTTGCTAGAGCTTCCACCTCCACCACCACCGCCTCCTCCGCCACCACCATTACTTGCTTCAACAATTCTCACGCTAAAGTTATTTTTCGATGATGAATCAGGTGTATAGCATATATCATAATCAATTTCGCAAACAAGGAAATAATGTTCGCCAATCTCGAGTGCACCATCTATAGTAATAAATGGGGCTTCGAATACGAAATTACCATTGTTGTCTGTAGTTGTCTTTGCATATACGGCTGTATATTTTTCTTCTCCATTCTCAATATATTGATGATCTGCCGTCTCATAAAGTTGTAGTTTGGAATTTGGTCGAGCGGTACCGAACAATTTAGGATTTTTGTTATTTACAACATGGAATTTATTATCAATACTGATCTCGTTGCTTATAGAGTTTATTACTGGAATTTGATGTGTAAGACTAACAATATTAGACAATTTGCTCATATTTCCTGCCTTATCTGCTTGAACAGCAGCGATTTTCATACTAGGCAAAAGATTGATTGGCGAAAAAGGCTCAAGATCATTTGAAATTTTTGTTATAAATTTTCCTTCTGTACAATTAGTCTCAAATCCAAAATCATGCTCTAACTTAGGATATTCATCACCTTTATATAAAGCAACATCTTCAAACGTAAGTAATATGCGAGCATCTTCTTCATTACATGTACCAGAAACTTCGATAGAATTTGCATAATCATATTCTTGTGATATTGGGCTTGTAATTACTGGTGCGTCAGGTGCTATAGTATCTATAGTAAAAACAAAAGTCTTTTCACCAATATCAATTTTATTACCTGCTAAATCTTCTGCTAAAATAAATGCTCTATAATCTCCATCAGGTAAATTTAAATCTGTTAGATTATAATTTATGTTTGTATCAACTGTGAAATCCTTACTGTACCCAATTTTTTTATAGTAAGAAATATCAGTCGGTGTGACCATAGGATCAACTTTAGACATATCCCAAAATACAATAGAAGAATTGAGTGGGTAATCGGCACTAGAAAACACAGTATTAATTATAGGATTATTTCTGTTTATATGGATACTTCCTAATTCATTGAAAAAGATATTTCTACCAGCACCATTATGTAAATATGCGTTTTCAATAATTGGTTTTTGAGTATCAACCCAGAAATTAAACTCTCCGGAATTTATAACCTCTGAATTATTTACCACACTCGCTTGTATTGTATAATTTCCATCAACGAGTTCAGTTGCTGTAATCGTCCAATTACCATTTATGTCTGATGTCCCCGAACCAATAACGACAGCTGCACAACCCATGTTTATTAATAATGAGCCACAACTATTTATGATTTGTATATCGACTGTTGAATCTGGAATTGCAGTACCAGT
>CAZOLF010000015.1:17296-17515 GCA_964580855.1 uncultured Candidatus Saccharibacteria bacterium | reverse complement strand
GTTATTATGATTTCTGCATTACCAAAAGAAGGCAAACTTATCTTCTCTGAAAAGGACAACAACCCAGAAGAACGCAAAGAAATCCTCGGCAAATATGCTGTGGGTGACCAAATCGAGACAACAGTTGCAGGTATTGTTGACTTCGGAGTATTCTTGAAAGTTGAAGAAGGACTCGAAGGATTGGTACACATCTCAGAAATCGATTGGGGTCTTGTGGAA
>CAZOLF010000015.1:9595-17286 GCA_964580855.1 uncultured Candidatus Saccharibacteria bacterium | reverse complement strand
CACGGTGAAAGCGAAAGTTATCGAAATCAAAGAAGGCAAGATTTCACTTTCTATCAAAGCATTGAAGGAAAACCCTTGGAAAGAATTCGAAGAAAAATTGAAAAAGGGTGACATCATTTCTGGTGTTGTAATCAAATTCAACAAACACGGCGCATTGGTATCTATCAAGCAAGGTGTTGCAGGATTGGTACACAACTCAAGCTTCGGTTCAGAAGAAAAGTTGCGCAAAGCGCTTGAACTTGGTAAATCATATGATTTCCAAATCACACTCTTTGAACCAAAGGATCAAAGAATGACACTAGTCTATCTCGAAAAAGACGCAAAATAATTGCAAATTAAAAAATCCCCCACTCGGGGGATTTTTTAATTGTATAAACTCATTGCTTTCTGAGGACCTTCTTTGATTGTAGTTTCAATTATGGCACCCAACTTTTGGGAAATTTTTTCTACTACTTCTAATTCGCTATTTGAGAAATTGCCTAGTACATCTGGCTTCCTTAATACACCGTCATCGTCAAGAATTGAAACCCCTACACGGATACGAATGAATTCCTTTGTGCCCAACACCTCCATGATAGATTTTACACCATTGTGCCCCCCATCCCCTCTGTCATAAGAGATTTTAATATTACCGATTGGTAAATCTATATCGTCGTGAACAACAATTATTTTTTCCGTAGTTGTACCATATGTCTTTGAAAGGTACGGAATCACTCGCCCGCTTTCGTTCATAAAAGTTTGTGGCTTTACTAGGAGAACATCATGATCGTCGATGCGAGTATTGGCTAATTCACTTTCCGCATATTTATTTTTCTGCCAATTTAAATTTGAAAATAAACTACCAAAAATAATCCATGCTACATTGTGTCTTGTATTTTTATATTCACTTCCAAAATTTCCTAATCCAATAATTGTAATCATACATTGAAGTGTAGAACATAAATAAATAAATATCAAATTTATTTATTTAACAGTAGAACACGCAATTTTCTATTCTGTCAAATCAATTTATGTGTTAAAATTACGACTATGAAATGGAAAAAAGAAGTTTTGGAATTTCTTAAATTTGTTATTATTGCTTTTGTAATTGTAGTCCCTATCCGGATTTTTATCGCACAACCATTTATTGTCAGTGGTTCTTCCATGGTTCCAACTTTCCATAATGGTGAATATCTAATCATAGATGAACTCTCCTACTACCTTGGTGACCCAGTACGCGGAGATGTATCAATCTTCCATTATCCAAATAATAAAAAAATATATTTTATAAAACGTATTATTGGACTACCTGGTGAAACCGTAACTATCAAGAATGGCAAAGTAACAATAATCAACGAAGAGAATCCAAATGGTTTTACTCTAGATGAACCTTACATAAAAGAAACATTCAATACGACATCCACTTACAAATTGCAACAAGATGAATACTTTGTAATGGGTGACAATAGGAATTTCAGCTCGGACTCAAGAGTATGGGGAGTTTTACCCCGTAAATTACTTGTAGGGCGCGCTTTTGTACGACTGTTCCCGTTTGATTCGATCGAACATTTACCAGGATCTATTATAAAATACACAGATGGAAAATAAAAAAGTAAAAAAGAATACTGAACCAATCCAATCAGTTAAAGGTATGCGTGACATTATCGGCGACCAGTATTATAAATTTCAAGGTTTTTTCGAAAAGGCTCAAGAAGTTGCCGTATACTATGGATTCAAACCAATCGATACTCCTATAGTTGAATATGAAGAAGTGTTTACTTCTGCAATCGGTATTGGAACAGATATTGTAGATAAAGAAATGTACACCCTTAAAACAAAAAGTGGAAGTCACTTGGCAATGCGCCCAGAACACACAGCGGGATTGATGCGTAGTTATATAGAGAATGGAATGCAAAATGTACCTCAACCAGTTCTATTTTATAACTTTGGTCCAATCTTCAGGCATGACAACCCTCAAAAGGGACGGTACCGACAATTTTGGCAATTTGATATGGATTCCCTCGGAAGTGAGAAAAGTATCCTAGATGCTCTTGTGATTAAAACGGCTTGGACAATACTTGAGGAAGCAGGAGCGAAGAACCTTTCAGTAGATATTAATTCAATCGGAGACAAGGATTGCCGAGGAAGCTACATAAAAGAGCTAGTGGCTTACTATAAAAAGCATCTCAATGTTTTGCCAGCCATTGATCGTGAACGGTTGAAGGTCAACCCTCTTCGCATCCTTGATTCAAAAGAAGAAAAGACAATTGAGCTCAATCAAAATGCTCCGGAGTGCTTATCTCACCTTTGTCCTGCTTGTAAAAAGCATTTCAAAGAAGTCCTCGAATATTTAGAAGAAATGGAAATTCCTTACACTATCAATAAATGTTTAGTCCGTGGACTTTCATATTACACTCGAACTGTTTTTGAAATAATGATACCAAACGAAGAAGATGGAAAGATGGTCACCGTAGCCTCTGGCGGTAGATATGATTACTTGGGGAAAATTCTTGGTAGTAAGAAAGATATCCCTGCGGTTGGATCAAGTATCGGTGTTGACCGCGTTGTGGAAGCCCCTTGGTTCGCCAACCTTGCGCCCCGAATCATAAAGAAACCAAAGATGTATTTTATTCAACTTGGATTTGATGCAAAACTAAAATCGCTCAACGTTATCGAAATTCTACGAAAGGCAAAATTCCCTATTGCTCAATCTCTTTCCAAAGATAGCCTAAGTACTCAACTTGCAACTGCCGAGAAAATGGGCGTACGCTATGCACTCATATTTGGCCAAAAAGAAGCATTAGAGGATTCAGTTATCGTACGTGATATGAGTAACCGGTCGCAGACAACAGTACAACTTTCAAAACTTTTAGAATATCTTAAAGAATTAAAATGAAGACTAGGATTGTGCAAAATGGGAATCCGATCTTGCGACAAATTGCAGAAGCCGTTGAATTGAAAGATATACAAACTCCAAAAATTCAAAAAGTGATTTCGGATATGAAGGAAGCTCTACACGAACAAGACGATGGAGTTGCGATCGCTGCACCACAGATCGCCGTACCGCTCAGAATATTTGTTATTGCCGGCAAAGCTTTCGACGAGGAATTTATCAGTGGTGCAAGTACTATAGAAAAATATCCTGAAGACAAAGTTTGTATTAACCCAATCTTTCTTAAAAAATCAAAAGATAGGAAACTCTTATCGGAAGGGTGCCTCTCTGTTCGCCCTTTGTATGGGAAAGTTCGCCGTGCCACCCGTGCAACAATTGAAGCTTATGATGAAAACGGTCAGAAATTCATTATCTCTGGCTCAGGATTACTTGCTCATATTTTCCAACACGAGATAGATCATTTGGATGGAATACTTTTTATAGACAAAGCCGAAGACCTACACGAAGTGACCGAAGAAGAACAAAAGAAATATGCAAAACAAAAATCCTAAATTTATATATTTTGGGACACCAGATGTTGCAGAAAAAACACTTGGATATTTGATTCATTCAGGATTTGTCCCAGAACTAGTTGTAACTAACCCCGACCGCCCTTCGGGGAGAAAATTACTGATGGCAGAGAGCCCTGTAAAAATTCTTGCAAAAAATCACAATATCAAAGTCCTTACCCCTGATAAAATTGATGATGAATTTTTGCAATTTCTTACTCAAAACTACAAAGACATAGATGTTGCATTAGTAGTCGCTTACGGACACATCCTTCCGCAAAATATTATCGATTGGCCAAAGAGTGGTACCCTCAATATACACTATTCACTTTTACCCAAATACCGCGGAGCCTCCCCCTTGCAAGCAACACTACTAAATAATGACAGCTTTACAGGGGTAACTCTACAAAAAATGGTTCATAAATTAGATGCTGGCCCCATAGTAGCCCAAAGTAAAATTGTAGTCGAAAATAATATGTCGAAGGATGAACTCCAAGAAATACTTATTGTAGAAGGAGTAAAGATTTTCATCGATAATCTATCTAAATACATAGAAGGTGTTATCACTCCAATCCCACAAAACGAAAATGACGTAACACATTGCGGAAAAATCAAAAAAGAAGATGGTAAAATCAATCTTAAAGATAATGCACAGTTAATTTACAACAAATACCGCGCATACAGTGGATGGCCAGGAATTTATTTTTTTAAAGATGGGAAAAGAATTAAAATCACAAAAGCCCACCTAGCAGATGGGCAATTTGTAATAGAGAAAGTTATTCCGGAAGGTAAAAAAGAAATGGATTATGCTACCTTTTGTAACTCTTAATACCTTTTAGCATTTTCTTCACACTACTTGCTCCTCTTTTGAACAAAGTTTGTTTACGATCTTTTGTGTGAGTTAATTCTCGGGCCATACTCTCTTTTGCTTGATCTATCGCTCCGTATAAATCTTCTGCTGATGCTTCTACGAAGAATTTTTTACCCCCTGCCCGGATATCAATTTCGGCCTTAAAAACAATACCCTGCTTGTGATGATTGGTGGTCTTGCCTACTTCTACATACACAATTGCATCTTCATATTTTATAAATTTAGACAGATGCTCAATTCGGCTTTCTACATATTCACGTATCGCACTAGTAAGTTCAATATTTGTGGCTTTAATATTAGTATTCATAAAATATAAATAAGGTTGATAATATGTTCATTATACCATAAAATCTTATTTACATACTTTTATTACTTTTTTATAATAATCCAAATATTCTTCTACAATTTTACTTGCGGAAAACATGAAGCGTGCACGTGATTGGGCCTGAGCTCCCAACTCTAAAACTTGATCTCTGTTATTCGATAATTGTAAAAGTTTTTCGACAAAGCTATCTACATCGCCCACCTTGAAAAGGTAACCTGTTTTATTATTCTGCATAGATTCCTTGATACCCCCTGCATTTGTAGCTAGTACCGGCTTGCCATAGCTCATTGTCTCGAGTATTCCCATACCGAAGCTCTCCTCTCCTGATGTATACATACCAATATCAGATGCATTAATATAATTCTCTATATCTAAAACATTCTTTTTTATAATTATTTGTTTTTCTATACCTAATTTTTTGATCAATGGCTTGTATTGATCGGAATCTCCACCAGCTAAAATTAACAATTTAATATTTTTATTCTTTTTTACTTTCGCCATTATCGCCAACAAATCTGGAATCCTCTTTACTTTACGCATATTAGAGAGGTGTATCACGAGGAAATCATCGGGCTTGATACCAAAACTCTTGCGTATAGAAACGGGGCTCTTTGTAATTTTTTTCGGTGTGTAGAAATTGTGAATAACAGTAATGTCTTTTTTACTTTTCAATACTTTCAACGTATCTTGCTTCAAACTTTCGGAGACTGCTGTTACTCCGCAAGAGCTCTCGATAGAATATTTTATCACCGGCATCACACTTTTATCCCTACCTAGCAATGTAATGTCTGTACCATGCAAAGTTGTAATAACATTTGGGAATTTGATCTTTTGCGTCTCGGAAATATTCTTTGCTAACAATGCAGCTGTCGCGTGTGGCACTGCATAATGCACATGCAAAATATCCAATTTGTATTTGGTATTTATATCTACAATTTTCACAGCCAATGGTAATGTATAATCTGGGTATTTAAAAAGTTCATATCCATTAAAATCAACTTTGTGGAAATAAATATTCTTTTGGTCCGTATCAAGTGTAAATGGCTCATTATAGCTGATAAAATGCACTTGATGCCCCAAACGTGCCAATTCACTACCAAGCCCTGTCGCAACGATTCCGCTACCGCCCACACTCGGATAGCATACAATTCCCACTTTTATTTTTTTCTGGTTTGCCATTTTAATAATTTCGAGAAGAATTTTTAAAGTCTGAGAAGCTTTCGATTCTTACTGGATCATTAGCCCACAAACCTGTCGCATATTCTACACCTACCGATGCGCCTATAGCTTTCGCTTTGCTTGTAACAAGATTGATATACGACCTCGTCTTCATTTGGCTTTTGTGCATAGACATTGATTGCGCCCATGCTTCGTATTGATCTGTGACATCTATCACGATATCAGGCTTGTTATAAATTTCAGCACTTGATTGATAATAGTACAATCCATCTATATTGTGAGTTTTGTGTTTAGCCAATTCTTTGAGTCCACCATATCGTGCAAATCTCGATGCATCACGCACCATATCTGACAAATTTTTGTGATCGGGATGTTGATTGTCTGTTTGTGAAGTTGCAAGTACTACGTTTGGTTTGTATTTGCGAATCACTTCAGCAAGCTTAATAGTATTCTTGGTATTTTTCTCTATATGGCAATCCCCTCCTAGGTTTATAAATTCAATTTCCGCACCCATCAATTTCGCAGAATTTACAGCCTCCTTTTTACGGCTTGCCGGTGTGCCATTTGTCCCAGCCTCACCCAATGAACAAACAACAATCATAACCTGATTGCCATTCTGTATCTCTTTTATAAGTAATCCTCCACAGCCAAACTCGACATCATCCGGATGAGCCCCAAATGCTAAAATCTTTTTAGTCATACTGTTAAATTTACATTAAATAATAATATTACACAATACTAATTTTCTGGTACATGTGCGTAGTCAGAATTTTCTATAATATCCCTATTTACAAATACAACATCAGGAGAATCTTCCTTTTTAAGATAATTTCCTTCGCCGAGGCCTGTTATGTAATGCGTGCAATGTAGGACCGATTGCATCCAGGCGAATCTGTTATCCCGGTTTGGATTTTTTTGATATTTTTCTATTTTCTTGGGGCTGGGGATATTGAAATATTTGCCTCCGCCTTCGTGGAGTCTTAATTTGCCTTCGTACAATTCTGCACGTACAATTTGCCCTTCGTATTCTACATCAGCAAAATATGTTTCTAAATCTATTGCATTTTCGCGGAAAGTTTTATCACTTGAGCGGACAATTTCTATCCCATCAAGTAATCCCAATTTTTTATACATTGATAGGCAAAAGTCGGCGACAGTTTGCTCTTTCACGCTTGCGAAAATATCTATCAAATTTTTGCCCATGAATCTTGGTAATTTGCGTGCAATTTCATCTTGCCAATTTGTATCTATGCCTTTTATATAAAGTGGTGAATATTTCTTTTGGATTTTGTTGCCTTGGGTGAAGTTGAGGCGCACTTCTTCTTTTGTCTGTGGATCAATTAGGATTGTAATAGTTTCCCTGTAATCTGCATCGGAGTCGTGATAAAAGAAAATAATTTTACCACCAATTTCTTTCTGCAATTTTCTGGCACTTTGAATTTTGGAATACAAATACCTTCTGGGGAAAAATCCATTTGGTTGTTGTCCGAAACAAATTATTGGTTCATTTTTCATCACGTGTGAAATTTAATATTAAACTCTCTCACCTATTTGTTGTCGCCACATTGCAGAATATAGACCTTTTTTATCGAGGAGATCTGTGTGTGATCCTGATTCTGTAATCAAGCCCTTTTCCAAAACATAAATTGTATCTGCATGCATCACAGTTGATAATCGGTGTGCGATTAAGATTGTAATATGGGAGCTTGAAAGCGAGACATCTTTGATAGTCTTGCTGATCTCCTCTTCTGTTAGCGAATCAAGCGCCGATGTAGCCTCGTCGAAAATAAGAATATTTGGCTTGCGCAATAGTGCACGAGCAATAGAGAGGCGTTGTTTCTCTCCCCCAGAGACTTTGACCCCACCCTCCCCAATGAGCGTATCGAGGCCCTTACC
>CAZOLF010000015.1:0-9585 GCA_964580855.1 uncultured Candidatus Saccharibacteria bacterium | reverse complement strand
ACGAGCGAGCAGATTCTGGCATTGAGCACTATTGAGGGCTTTGAGGCACTCCTCGTCTGTAGCATTCGGTTTTACAAAGAGCAAATTCTCGCGAATACTTCCCGAGAATAGCTGTGTGTCTTGAGTCACAAAGCCAATTTGTTTGCGCAAATCTTCTTTGTCGGAATCTTCGAATGGTATGTCATTGAAGCATATCTTGCCATCAGTAGGCACATAGAGGCCCACTAGCAACTTAACAAGTGATGTCTTACCGGAGCCCGATGGTCCAACAAATGCAATTGTCTTGCCACGTTCAGTCGCGAATGTAATATTCTCGAGTGCTTTGTCATTATTTTCCCCGTAACCAAAAGAAACATTTTTGAGTGCAAGCGTTTTGATCTCGCCTAAACTTTTTGGGTTTGTTGGTGTTGGCTCTTTTGGCATACTCATCAATTTCTCAAAATTGGCAAGTGAGGCCTCAGCTTCGCGGTATGTATTTATTACATTTCCCATTTCTTGTAATGGATTGAAGATAAAGAAAGAATAAAAAAGTAGTGAGAAAAATTCTCCAAAAGTAATATATTTTAGGAAAATCAAATACAACATAAAGAGCATAATACTCGTACGAACCAAATTGATCACTGTCCCTTGGATGAAAGATAGGCTACGCAAGTATCGCAACTTCTTTAGTTCCAATTTAAGAATTTTCTCAGTTGTCATATTCAAGCGGTCCATTTCCTGACTTGCCAATCCCAAGCTTTTTACAAGCTCAATGTTGCGCAATGATTCAGTTGTCGAGCCTGCGAGAGCTGTAGTCTCGGCCACAATTACTTTTTGAATATTTTTAATCTTTTTTGAAAGCAACAAGCTCATCCCAACAATAATTGGAATTGTAATAAAGAAAGCAAGTGCCACTCCCCAATAAACACTCGTAGCATAAATTGCTACGAAAATAAAACCAACAAGAGAGACGAATAAAATATTTACAGATGCAGCGATCAATTTCTCGGTATCTTGGCGGACCTTTTGCAATTTGCCTAGTGTCTCGCCACTTCGCTCATCTTCGAAAACACTATATGGAAGTGACAATGAATGCGAAATTCCATCACGGTACAAATCCGCCCCTACTCTCTGACTAATACCATTCAGGTAATAGTCTTGGAAATTTTTAGCAATTCGAGAAACAAAAGCGACTCCTACAATTCCGAGTAGTAACAACCCAACGCCTTGGAAAAATTCGGCTTTTGTATACAAGTCCGGCTTGGTGGCATAATCATCTACAATCAATCTGAAAATGTATGGGTCCAATAATGCAAAAATCTGGTTAATAGACGCCAAGCCTAAAGTAAGTAGACAAAGCTTCCAATACTTCTTTAAATAATGATAAAAAATCTTCATATTAGGAAGCCATTATAGCATAAATTAAATCAACCATTTATTTCTCTTTTTTAAACACAATCATACTAGTCATTATTGAATTTATTATAATCATCGATATCGAGTGTAGTGTGGTAGCAATGTTGTATGCTTGCAATGAAAATAATGTAAGTATATGACGCACAACATTCATACTAAAAAGCATCGGGGTCTCACTCTTTGGGTGTTGCCAAGTTTTACGCAAAGTAGGTATAAAGGCTACTAAATCAATAGACACTACGATAATCACAGAGATCGTAGGGTCTTTTGTTAGTGCCCATGGGATTAACCCGAGTAATGCAATAATTAAAAAATAAGTATCAATCCTTTTTATCTGCTTGAAGCCATATTGAAGCGAGAAAAAGAAAATAATGACAGTAAAAATTTCTGCAGCGCCTGTGGGTATTGCCCCTACCCCTGCGCCTTTTTGTAATGCTCCAAAAAATGTCACTCCCGAAACAATCGTCCACACAAGCCAAGTATAAGGATGTGGTTGCACTCTTTTACGGATTACATCTCGTAAATAAGGTACATTACCGACAATAGCTATAATCGCAGCAATAATTGCAATTGTTTCTTTCATTTTTATATTATAGCACTTAAATATATATTCTTATTTTATACCGAATTCTTTTAAAGTCTTCATGACTTCATCAACTGGCAACCCTATTATATTATTATGATCTCCTTCGATATTTTCTATAAAAGTATTTTCTACCTGTCTTAACGTGTATGAGCCAGCATAATTCAAAGGACTGAAGTCTCGTATGTAATTATTAATCATTTGATCTGATAATTCCTTGAATGTAACTTTTGTTTCAACAGCCTTTGAAAATTTCTTATTTATTTTTGTATCAATAATTGTAAAGCCTGTGAGGACCGTATGAGTTTTACCACTCAATGTACGCAAAGTCTTGTATGCAACATCTGGTGTATGAGGCTTACCGATAATCCTATTATCAATTGATATAAAAGTATCTGCAGAAATAATAATAGCGTCATCAAAATTTACAGCCACAGACTCTGCTTTGCCAAGTGACAAAAATTTTGCAAGCTCGCTTGGTACCATAGGGAGTGTCATATCTTCTTCATAATTACTAGGCACAACCTCAAAAACCAATCCTGCCTCTTCTAGGAATTTTTTGCGTTGTGGTGAATTTGAAGCTAGAATGATTTTTCGCATAATTTTATATTTAATCATTTTTAATTGATAATAGTTTGCTCGGGCTATGGTGGCCACTAAAAATTTTAACAGCCTTTATGCCCACATGATGCAACCCTGCAACAAGTTCTATTATACGAGAGTTTGCCATATTACGCTCTGCTTTCTCTTTGACATGAATTTCATAACGATTCTCCCCTACTTCTTTTACCATTTCTTTCCGAGCCCCGGCCACAGCTTTTACTTTGACATACATATTAATCTGATATCTTTTTAGCTAGACTAAAACCAGTAAAAGAAAGATAGTACGCCAAGACTACTACAATATATGTCATCCACATTGGTGTAATAAAGTTACCCACTTTGATCTCCCATTCAAAAAATACTCGGAAGCTTTGCACGATACCTATTTTTAAAAAAATTAAAGATGCAATTAAAATAAAATTCTTTCTATTCATATTGAAAGTATACCAAAAAATACTCCGAGAAAACAAGAAGCCACGAATATAAAATATAATCCGTGGCTATGTGTGAGAGGCATCTAATTTCTACTTAACTTAAGTTTACATGGAACCCACATTTGCATCATAAAATAACATCGACGCAAGAAATAGAATATTGGCAAACAAGAGCAAGCTTCCTATAGTCAAATAACCATAGATTTTTGATGTTTGTTTGTCCATTTCTATTCCTCGGTAAATACTACCGAAAATAGCAGAACATGGTAATCCATATAGGGCGTAATAAATTAACTCCCCAAGCGTTTTTTTTTCAATCCACGCTTCGTGGGAATGACCTAAATAGATTAAAAATAAAAAGATTAACATTCCAGATACGAAAAGCGTGATGCTTAACGAATCAAAGGACTTTTTTTTGTAGGGTTTCTTAATTCTTGGAACCATGATGTATGTTTATTAAATTTGTTTGTTTTGTTTACACTAGCACAAATTTAATAAAAAGTCAAGAGGTAATTACCTACTATAATTTCCCAGAAAAACAAAATCACTAAAGGGGGATAACTTTCATTGACAATACGTAGGATAAGAACATACTTAGGGTATAAGACTCTATATGGGCTTTCTATAAGGACTCAATATTTTAAATAAGTAGATCCTACTAACAAAGCCCCATTTTCGAAACAACTCAGTCGTACTGCTCGGATCAATATAACTCTTACAATTTATTACGCATTTTTAATCTACTATTTAATTTATGATCATAAAAAAAATCGTTTCTTTTTTATTCGTGTTCGCATTTATGTTAACTATTTCAGGCTTCACAGCCCAAGAAGTTCAAGCAGCAACCTTCCCTAGTGGATGTGCTTCTGCTATCGGATACAGTATCACTGACGGGGAACCTTGTAACGGAACATCCACCGCAACATCGCTTGCCGTAGGTTGTTCAACTCCAATAGGATACAGTACAACAAGTGGAGTTCCATGTAGCGGAGATTCTGTAGCGCTTTCTTTCCTTTCTGGATGTACATCTTTATTTGGATACAGTACCATCACTGCAAGTCCTTGTAATGGAACAAACACAGCGACATCATCAGCTACTGTAACAAACAATAGCACTACTACAGTAACTACAGTAACACCTGGATTACCAACAACAGGTGTTGCAAGTATTACACCAATCAGTGCGACTCTTCTATCGCTATTTGGATTACTTTCCATCAGTGGTGTAGTTTACGCTGTTCGAAAAATAAAATTAGCATAATAGGCATTTCAATTGGGGGCGGGTGCAATTTGTATCCGCCTTTCCTGTATATGAAAAACAAAACAAAAAAAATTTTATTAATATTATTCGCTGTTCTCGTTCTAACAGGCTTCGGAATTTTTATTGCTCGGCAAGTATATTATGCCCCAACAGACGAGATCGACCTCCCTATCGCGATTGAAAATACATTTACCACAAGGACAAATCCACAAATAAATCTAGACGGAGAAATTGCAGAAGGAGAAGGGGCACAAATGTTTAATCAGCGACTTACTATCCCCAGTCTTGATATAGATGCTAAGATACAAAATGTTGGAATCACACGAAAAGGCAATATGTCTACTCCGAACAACTTCTTTGATGTAGGACTCTATAAATATGGACCAATTCCCGGAGAGATGGGTAGTGCTGTAATTGCCGGACATGTGGATAATGGATTTGGATTTAAAGCCGTATTTGGAAACCTCAAAAATATAAAAATTGGAGATGCGATATATGTAGAAACAGAAGAAGGTGTAAAAACTCGATTTATTGTTACATCAACAACCATCTATGATTACGATGCCCCAGCAAATGAAGTATTCGAAGGAAAAGATAAATCGTATTTAAAACTTATCACCTGTTCAGGTACTTGGATAAAAGATATAAATACACACGACAAACGACTTGTTGTGACTGCAGTTAAATCGGATATATAACAAAAAAGCACCGTATGGTGCTTTTTTGTTTTTCCCAAACTACATTCTTTTCTTTGTAGTTTTTTTTGCAAGCATTGCCTTCTTTACTGCCAATCTTTTTGCTGTTTTATGTGGACCTTTTGGATGTTTTAGCTTACCAATAGCGCCATGTCTTTTTGCCATATATGATATTTTTAATTTAAATATTAATAATCTTATTGTAGCATTATTTCTTATAGATCAGTAGTCTAAGGCGTAACTGTTACAGTCACCACATATTGTCTGGTTGCACCATTGGCTGCGGTTACTGTGTATGTAACTGGATTTGTAAAGTTCTGCGCTACACCAGTGTTAGGACTAATTGATGCCCCTTTAAATGATATCGTAGGGACGATAGATGTCACATTAGTACCAGATGGAACGGTCAGTGTAATTGTACTACCTTCACCGATCGCTCCTTTGACTGCTGGAGAAAAACTATTAAAACCAAAATATGTTATGTAACGTTCGGAAGATAAGACAGGGGGAGGAACCACCACAGTAGTCTGAGTTGTTGGAGTTACTGGAGTTACTGGTGGAGGTGTGGTAGTAGTCGTTGTTGTAGTAGTTGTGGTTGCTTGAGTTGCAACTTTTACAGTCACCACATATTGTCTGGTTGCACCATTGGCTGCGGTTACTGTGTATGTAACTGGATTTGTAAAGTTCTGCGCTACACCTGTATTTGGTGTTATGGAAGATCCAACAAAAGATATCGTTGGAACAAGAGATGTTATGTTTGTACCAGATGGAACGGTCAGTGTAATTGTACTACCTTCACCGATCGCTCCTTTAACTGCTGGAGAAAGACTGTTGAAACTGAAAGATGTTATGTAACGTTCGGAAGATAAAACAGGGGGAGGAACTTTTGTAGTAGTGGTTGTTGTCGTTGTGGTGGTCTTTGCTGTTTCCGTTACAACTTTTGAAGTCTCTGTTGCGGTCTTAGGCTTATCAGTAGTCACAACAGGTAGGCTAGGCGAAACATTCACAGTCACTGTGTATGTTTGGGTGGAAGCATCCGCTGCTGTTACTGTGTATGTCACTGGATTTGTGAAATTCTGCGCTACCCCACTATTAGGGCTCACCGATACTCCTGTTATACCTATACTTGGAGTAAGCGATGTGACATTCGTACCAAATGGAACTGTAACTGTAACTGTATTACTTCGTGTGTTCACAACACCACTAACATTTGGAGAGATACCCTTGAACTCAAAAGATGTGATCGCACGATTAGAAGAAAGTGCCGCTGGAATAGCCCCAACACCTTTTATTCTTTTTAAATTTGAAGCGTTAGAACCAACGGCCATATACAAATCATCTCCCACAAATTCTAGCGCAGTAATATAAGCTGATGATTTAAACAATGTGCTACGACTACCATCATTAGGATTAATTTTTATTATCCCAGTAGAGTCCCATGTATAAACCATTCCATCTGGAGCTTTCACCAGAGCCCTGTCGGCCTGACCAGAACCTCCGAATATATTACCCGCTACAGTCACAGGTGACCAAGAGGCATGAGTGCCATTTGCATCAACTTTATACATAGTATAAATGCCATTTGAAGGGAAGTCTTTTGCAATACCGAGTATTCCACCATCGTTTGTACCTATGATTGCACCTTGTTCAGTAGAACCAGTAATTGGAGTAAATGACTTTGTAATTGTGTTTGTTTTTGTATCAAATAAAAATACTTTACCAACTGTATTTGTACAACCAAAAGCTCCACCTTCTGCTTCACTCGCATAGGCAAGAGTTATGCCATCAGACAATAATGTAAATCCACTTGGTGAATCACAAGATAAAGCTACAGATCCAGTTTTACCATTTGCTGGATTAATCCATCCAATGTCACCTCCCGCTCTGCTCCCACGTTTATAAGTGGATGCAATATAAAGTTGTCCATTTGATGCGGCAACACTATAGTAATGGTATTTACCCATCCCCTGGAATGCCACACATGGATTTGATGGTGATGCAACATTACACATTGTTTGTGTTGAGGGACTCATGACTGTCCAAGGTGATCCTGGCGTGTATCTATAGGTATTAGCAGTGTAACCAGAAAGATAAACATATTGCCCCAATGGAGTTATTGCGTATGTACTTTGTGGCGTACGACCCAAAACAGTGCTAGAATTGCCGTCAAATAATGAATTTGGACCATAAGTACCTGATACTAGATATGCACTATTGTTATCCTTTGCCTTTATCCGTTTTATTTGGGAGTCTTTCATTAGTATTGATTGCGTCTTTTCTACCCAAGTACCAGTTTTGGCCGGGTTACGGTATTTTAATTTGGCTATACCTCCAGTGCTAGTGTCAACATCTATACCTGTATCATCGATATCAACCCCGAAAACTGAAGCTGCTTGAGCATAAGAATCACCACCTGGGGAATAAACATTCGATGGGTAAAACCATGATTTTAATTTTGGAGGATTACCTTTAACTGTAGGACACTTTCCTCCAGTATTATCAACTCGATATAAGTTATACCATATTTGAGTTCCATCAACCGATGAAGCAACTTTACCACTATTTATTTTGTCATCTTTATTACAAGATGCAGATAGGCTACCATCGGTACGGTTTACAATAGCAAGCCAGTATGAATTTGTACCAGTATCACGCATTAATGCATATACATATTTTGCATCAGCAACGATATTCGCGATTTGGCGAGATGGACAACCGTTACATGTAGGATTTCCAGCTGGCGGATCAATAATACCAAAGTCTCTTAGGTTCCCAGTTGCGGGATCAATTTCAATCACAGTGCTACGATGCGCTGTCCCAATATATACCATACCATCAGGTGCAGTATAAGAACTTTGACCACCTGTAGAATTACCGCAACCATTGTTAGATCCAGCTTGTTTTAATTCTCTAAATGTACCAGCTGATATATCGTATTCCCACAATGAACATGTATCACCTACAGATATAAAAAGCTTATTTCCTGAGAGTGTCTTTGCGTAACTACCAAGCCCGCTTTTGCCTGTATTGAAATATTTCGTTGCACCAGTTTTTAAATTCACATCCCAAAATTGGGCTCTTCCGCTGTAAACCACAAACCAGTGGGGGTCTCCATTTGCATCAATAAACATCGCTCCACCACCTGAGCCTAATTGTTGAAACTGCACCCCAAGGTCCTCTACTTTTACCCCAGAAACAGAATTCAAAATACTAGCTGTTAAATTAGAAAGGTTAATGTTTAATTTGCTCGCTTTTACAACAACAAGTAAAACCACCAAACATAGCAAAAGAACTTTTGCATTCTTGCTAAGAATAAAATTTGTTTTCATATACTATAGTGTATCAAATGCTTATAAATAAACAATGGGTTATGAACAACCCCCACACTAAGCTTCAACTATTGGCTTAAAACCCCCATAAAATCCAGACAAAAAATTGGGTTTATATTTTTTTCGGAAACAAGATCGATAGCCAAATAGATGAAATGAGGGCAAACATTATAATCCCTAAAGATAATATCGAGGATAAATGTATGCCGAATATTCCTGCTAACATTTTAAGACCGATAAACAACAAAATAAAGGCTAGGCCCTTTTGCAAGTGATGGAATTTGTGCAATATATTTTCAATCAAGAAGAATAATGCTCGCAAGCCCATGATTGCAAAGATGTTGGATGTAAACACCACAAACATATTTTGTGAAATACTAAATACCGCTGGTATAGAATCGACAGCAAATATAATATCTGTTGCCTCGACAAGAAGAACAATCATAAACAATGATGTAAAATAGAATTTACCCTTCTCTCTTACAAAGAATTTGCCACCGTGATGCGAGTCGGTAAATGGGAATATTTTGTGCGCAAATTTGATAACCTTATTTTTCTTAAAATCAATATGCTCTTCCTTTTTTTGTGTCAATAATTTGATACCAGTATAAAGTAGCAGTGCTCCAAATATGTACAGAATCCAGTGGAATTGATTAATTACATAAGCTCCTACTCCAATGAATAATGCGCGGAAAATTATAGCTCCAAGAATACCCCAGAATAATGCCTTATGATGATATTTCTCCTCTAAATTAAAATAGTTGAATATAAGTAAAATAACAAACAGGTTGTCTACTGACAACATTTTTTCAGTTATGTAGGCACTGAAGAATTCAATTCCTGTCTCCTTCCCAATAAAAAAGAAAATTAATGCTCCGAAAGCAAGAGATATTCCTATCCAAAATAATGATTGGTAGAGTGCCGGCTTGAATGCAATCTTGTGACTCTTTTTATTAAAAAATCCAAGATCAGCAACAAGAAACCCAATAACGACGACAGCAAATAGTATAATCAGACCCGTTTGTGATTCCATATAAACTTTATAAAATATTATTTAGTATGCATACATACTAACAGATAATCACCAATAAACCAAAGAATGCTTAGCTCAGATAACCATACCGCAAAAACTTTTATAGACAAAACCTAATTCATGCATTTTATAGTGAGAAATAAAAAAACACCATTTCTGGAGCTTTTTTATATGCTCCGAACTTGGGATGATGTTCGAAAGGCTATTCTTGAAAGTGGAAGGCAGTTTTGAGCTTGGAAATAAGGTCTTTAG
>CAZOLF010000014.1:5591-17952 GCA_964580855.1 uncultured Candidatus Saccharibacteria bacterium | reverse complement strand
ATACGCTTTTTATTGCTATTGTGGGTGTAAAAGTTGATGGGCATGATTTCATTGATGATGCAATTGAGAAAGGGGCAAAAGTTATTGTGTATGAAAATAACCCAAAAGAATTTAAAGAGGGAATCACTTATATAAAAGTTGTTGATACTCACGAGGAAGCTGGGAAGATAGCGAGTGCATTTTATGGTTATCCATCAAAGAAATTAAAATTAATTGGAGTCACAGGTACAAATGGTAAGACGACAATTGTTACACTGCTTCATCAATTATTTCGCAATTTAGGATATAAAGCGGGGATGATTGGGACAGTAGCAAATAAAGTAAATGACGATGTTGTAGAAGCAGTGCGTACAACTCCGGACCCAATTACACTCAATGCGACTTTGGCGCAAATGGTAAATGCCGGTTGTGAATATTGTTTTATGGAAGTTAGCTCACATGCAGTGAGTTTGAAAAGGATTGCAGGATTGGAATTTGCTGGTGGTATATTTACAAATCTTACACAAGACCACTTAGATTTTCATAAAAGTTTTGACGATTATCGTGATGCAAAGAAAAAGTTTTTCGACACTTTGCATAGTAGTGCCTTTGCATTATCGAATCTCGATGATACAAATGGCGAAGATATGCTTGCTAGTACGTTTGCGCATAAATATTTTTATTCACTAAATAAAGATACCGATTTCAAAGAGCGTATCGCAAGTAAGTTGATGGGTGAATTCAATACTTACAATGTGCTCGCTGTGTATGCGACAGCTATTTTACTAGGCCAAGATAAAGAAAAAGTAAAGGAAATTATTGCGACGCTTGATGGTGCACCAGGGAGATTTATTGCTATAAAGAGTACAAATAATATAACAGGCATTGTTGATTATGCACACACTCCAGATGCGGTAGAAAATGTTTTGAATACAATAAATAAAATGAAGGGTAAGGGTAAGTTAATTACAGTAATAGGTTGTGGCGGGGATCGAGATAAAGGCAAGCGACCAATTATGGCGAAAATGTCTTATGATATGAGTGACATTTTGATTCTAACAGCCGATAATCCTCGAAGTGAACAAGTGGAAGATATTTTGGCTGATATGCAAACTGGGCTACCCGAGAATTCTAAAGAGAAAGTTTTCATAATTACTGATCGACATACTGCCATTCAAAAGGCTTGCGAATTAGCAGAGATTGGTGATTATATAGCGCTCCTTGGCAAAGGACACGAAAATTATCAAGAGATAAATGGGACAAAGACACATTTTGACGATAGTGAAGAATTGAAAAATTGTTTTGATCAAATAATTTAATTTAAATTATGGAAAAAATTTGTTTACAATGTAATACTAAATTTCAAATTACAGAAAATGATAATTCTTTTTACCGTCGGATTTCTGTTCCACCACCAACATTCTGCCCAGATTGTCGTTGCGCACGGCGAATGGTGCATCGCAACGAACGCAATTTGTTTAGGCGCAAGTGCGATATAACGGGCAAGAATATTATCTCGATTTATCGAGAGGATTGTCCTTATACAATTTGTGACAAAGATTACTATTTCTCAGATCTATTTGATCCATTTGCATATGGTAAAAATTATAATCCCAATAAGAAGTTTTTTGAACAATTTTATGAATTTGCAAAAAAGGTGCCAATGTCTTCACTTTTTGTCCAAACATCAAACAACTGTGAATACAATCAAGATATGAGTAACTCCGATAATTGTTATTTATGTTCTCGAACACACGATTCGCAAAACATGTTCTATATGTATAGGGGCAATAAATCAAGCAACTGCATGGATTCATTTCAGGCAGTTGAAGCTTCCGAATTTTTGTATGAATGTGTGAATGTTGCCAATTCGAGCAATAGTCAGTTCCTTCACTCTTGTGAGAAGTGTTCAGATTCTGCTTTTTTATATAATTGTGTCGGTTGTGTTGATTGCTTTATGTGTACGGACCAGCGTGGCAAACAATGTTATTACAAGAACCAACAATATTCTAGGGAAGAATACAAAAAAATTCTAGATTCATATAATCTTTCCACATACGAGGGTCAGCAAAAAGCCTTGAAAGAATTCGAAGATTTTATGAAAAAGTTTCCTCGTAAAAATCTCACAATTATAAGGTCAGATAATGTATCAGGTGACGGCATTTTTGATTCAAAAGATTGCAAGGATGTTTATAATATTCGAAATTCTCAAAACTGTTCTTATGTTTGGGATTCAATGTTCTATTCTGATTCGATGGATGCATACTCAGGAGCGCGAGTAGAGCTTGTGTACGAAGCCACCGCTACCACTGACCATAGTAGCAATTGTCATTTTTGTGTTCGTATATATAAAGGAAGTCGTGATTGTGAGTATTCTTGGTTTCTTCGGAATTGCTCCAATTGTTTTGGTTGCATAAGTTTGCAAAATAAAGAATATTGTATTTTTAATGTACAGTATTCAAAGGAGGATTATTTTACACTATTAGAACAAATAAAAACACAAATGAAAAAAGATGGGGAGTATGGCGAATTTTTCCCTTTTTATATTTCACCATTTCCATACAATGATACTGTTGCGCATGAATATTTTCCAAAGAATAAGGATTGGGCCGAAAATATCGGGATGAAATGGGGTGATTTGGCGGACAAGAATTATACAGTAACACTTATTCATAATGATTTACCAAATAGTATAAACGATGTTACGGACGAGATTTTAAAAGAAACAATTTCATGTTCGGATGAAGGGAGTTGTGAGCATGGGTGCACAAAAGCTTTTCGCATTGTTGCCGATGAACTAGCGTACTATAGAAGAAGGGGAATTCCACTGCCGAGAAAGTGTCCAAATTGTCGCTATTATCGCCGGCTTGCCTATCGTAATCCAACCAAATTGCGTGATATAGTATGTATGTGTAATGGAGCAAGCTCTGTAAATGGGTTATACCAGAACACTATTGCGCATAGCCACGATAATGCTTGTGATAAAAGAATCCAAACAACAATCCGATCCGAGGACAATGCAATTATTTATTGTGACGAATGTTATAAAAAAGAAGTATTTTAATTATGATTGATTACAAAAAACAATTTAAAGGGAAGAAAATTACAATTATGGGACTCGGCCTTTTGGGTCGGGGACTTGGATATACAAAATTCCTAGCAGAATGTGGTGCCGAGCTGATTGTTACTGATTTGAAAACAAAAGCTCAATTAGCAACGTCGATAAAATCTTTAAACAAATTTAAAAATATTACATTTGTTTTAGGCGAGCATAGGCTCCAAGATTTTAAAAATCGAGATATGATAATCAAAAATCCAGGAGTTCCTATGGATTCTATCTATATTGCCGAAGCGCGTAAGAATAATATCCCAATTGAGATGGATGTATCGCTTTTTGCAAAATCTGCACCTGATGTGAAGATTGTTGGTGTTACAGGGACACGGGGTAAAAGTATGACCACAATGCTTATTTATGAAATACTGAAGACAAATGAAAAGTTTCTGAAACACAACATTTATTTGGGTGGGAATATTCGTGGAGTCGCAACGTTACCCCTATTGAAAAAAGTGAAAGATGGAGACTTTCTCGTGGCAGAGCTTGATTCTTGGCAATTGCAAGGATTTGGTGAAGCAAAAATTTCGCCCTCTATATCTGTATTTACAACATTTATGCGAGATCATATGAATTATTACAAAGATGATATGAAGAAGTATTTTGCGGATAAAGCTAATATTTTCAAATTTCAAAAGAAAAATGACTTTTTGATAATTCGACAGGAAATGAAAAAGCTTATCTCAAAAGACGTGAAGAGTAAAATTATCATTTCCAATAAAAAAAGTGTTGCAAAATGGAATTTTAGCGTCCCAGGAGTTCACCAACAGGAGAATTTAGCTTCTGCTCTCGAAGTTGCAAGAATTTTAAACATTCCAGAGGCAAAAATAAAATCTGCTGTTAAAAACTTCAAGGGTGTCGAAGGGCGATTGCAATATGTTAAAACTATTAAAGGAGTGAAAATTTATAATGATAACAACTCAACGACCCCCGAAGCGACTATCGCTGGTCTTGAAGCGCTCAAGGAATACAAAGGCAAGATTATTTTAATTGCCGGCGGTTCTGATAAGAATTTAGATTTAAAAAGTTTGAAAAAATCAATAACAACTTACTGTAAAAGTGTTGTACTTCTTTCAGGGTCCGGAACAGATAAATTAAACGATAAAAATGAAGTAACCTACAATTTAAAAGATGCAGTAGCAAAAGCGGTAAGTCAAAGTAAAAAGGGTGATATAATCCTTTTTTCTCCGAGCTTCGCCTCATTTGGAATGTTCAATAATGAATATGAAAGAAATGATCAATTCATGAAAATTATTACAAAATTAAGATAATATGGAAATAGATTTGTCAAAAATAAAGAATGTTCATTTTATTGGTATTGGAGGTATTGGTATTTCGGCGATTGCGCGGATGATGATAGAGGAGGGGAAAAGTGTGAGCGGGCAGGATATGCAGGATTCTGAGCTTATAGGAGATTTGAGAAATGCGGGTGCGAATATCAGTATTGGTCAATCGTTTGAAACTATTCCGCAAGATGCTGACTTAATTGTGTATACCATTGCCATTGAAAATTATGATCCAGAATTATTTAGCAAACTAAAAAATCAAGCAATTCCAATCCGCTCATATCCTGAAATGCTCCATATAGTCACAGATGGTAAATACACGATTGCAATATCCGGCACTCACGGCAAGACAACTACAACAGGAATGATTGCAAAAATTCTCACTGATAGTAATTTTGACCCCACAGTTATTATCGGAAGTATATTGCAAGATCAGCAGAGTAATTTTATAGCAGGGAAAAGCAAATATTTTGTAGTTGAAGCGTGCGAGTACAAAAGGTCATTTCTCAATATTAATCCAAATATTTTAGTTATTACAAATATTGATGCCGATCATCTTGATTATTATAAAGACCTAGAGGATATCAAAAGTGCTTTTCGTGAGCTTGCGCTGAAAGTACCCGAAGACGGCTTTATAATTTGTGATAAAAATGACCCAAATATTTCCGATACGGTTGCGGGTATTAATGCGAAAGTTGTAGATTATCGCGATTTTTTTGACGGGGATATTAAGCTCCAGCTTCCAGGAATTCATAACAAACAAAATGCAAGTTGTGCTACAGCGGTAGGAATATCAATAGGGATAGATAAAGAAAAAATTAATCAATCATTGGTAAAGTTTTCTGGAACATCCAGAAGATTTGAATTTAAAGGAACACTTGCAAGTGGTACAAAAATTTATGATGATTATGCTCATCATCCTACCGAAATTCTCGCATCACTTCAAGGGTTTAGAGAATTGTATCCCAAAGAGGAAGGATGGATAATTACCGTTATATTTCAGCCACATCTATTTAGCCGGACAAAATCATTACTCCAAGAATTTGGACAATGCTTTACTGGTGCGGATAAAATAATAATCTTACCAATTTATTATGCTCGGGAAGTTGATGATGGAAGTATTTCTTCGCACATTTTAGCCGAACAAATTGGTCCGAGAGCTCAAGCCTATAATGATTTTGAAAGTGCAACAAAACATATTGATTCATTAGATTTTAGTGATAGAGACATAATTATAACAATGGGAGCGGGGGACGCATTTAAAATAGGCGATGAGTTATTGGTAAATTCAATAAAAAATTGATACAATTAAACCAATGAAAAATTTTCTTACAAGTATCATTTTTAGTTTGTTAATTGTTTTTGGCGTTTCTAATTTTGCAAAAGCTTCGGAGACACGATTCATTGATAGTAATATTTGGTATTCGCCAAGCTCATTTGAGGAAGGTGAGACTATAGACATACACACTGCTATTTGGAATGGAGAAAATGCTGTAGTGAATGCAAAAGTTCAGTTTCTCGACCGAGAAGTTCTTCTAGCTGAAAGGGAAGTAAAGTTAGAGCCTGAAAAGCTACAAGACATTTCCGTATCATGGAAAGCGACAGCGGGGGATCACTTGATAAGAGTGAATATTCTAAGCGCTTCAAAAATAATAAACGGTAAATCAACATTGCTTTTGATTGATGAAGCTGAGAAAATTCAAGATAAATTATTTGTTGCAAAAAAAGTATCAGAAAAAGAAACTGTTCCTGATGCGGACACGAATCTGGTGGCTCCGATTAAAAATTTATTAGATGAAAATATTGTAGATAAATATGTTCCCCAAGTTGTCGCAAAACCAGTAAATAATACTTTGAAAACTACAGAAGCATTCAGATTACAAAAATATGATGTAATCAAGGAATTGAAGCAAGGAACTCAAGAACACATAAAAGAATTAGAGTCCCCAGAAAAACAAGCTGAAAAAAAGGATGAGCCTTTATCTGGGACAGAGAAGCCAATAGCATATGTGGAGGTATTTCTATTGTCTGTGGTTGGGTTTATCCTGAAGAGCTCAATTGTGTTTTATGGGCTTATAATCATACTTACTTTTCTAATATTACGCTTTATTTATAGGCTTATAAGGCGTTAATTTGTTTATAATGAATATCTCGTCTATAATCTCTGTATGAAGAGAGTATTATTAGATATTTTAGTATTTCTATCAATTTTTTTGTTTCCTTGGTGGGTGACTTTCATTTTAGTTTTGTTTGGCTTTTTCGTATTTCAAAATTTTTATGAATTTTTGATTGCACTATTTATGATACATATTTTGTATGGGGCGGGTAGTAATATAGTGTTAGCTTCAAAGATTTACTTTCCCATTATACTCCTCGTCGTTTTTATTGTTTTGTCTTTATTTAAAAAATCCATTATCAAATATAATATATGAAGCGTTACCGAAAAAATCTTTCTCACGAAGTTGCTCCAGATGAAATATTTCTTGATTCTCAGAATCTTCCTGATTTCAATACACAGCAATTTGAAGGTCGACTTGAACAGTCAATCCCCAAAAAGACAATTTCATTTCTTGCAATGGGTTTTTTCATTGTAGCTTTCCTGTTTTTATATAAATTAGGGGTTTTACAGATTGCTCATGGTGAAGCATATTTACAAAAAAGTGAAAATAATACATTAGCAACAGTACCGGTGTTTGCAAACCGTGGAATTATAAAGGACCGTATAGGGGAGAAATTGGCTTGGAATTCGTGGCCGGCAGATGCGATAGATAGACTTCAAGCTCCAGAGCGTTCTTATATTGGGGATGGGGGGTTTGGGCATATTCTTGGTTATGTGAGTTACCCTGCAAAAGATAAAACGGGTAACTATTGGCAGGAGTTTTTTATAGGAAAAGATGGAGTCGAAAAAGTTTATGATAAATTCCTCGCTGGGACCAATGGGGTTAAAATTGCTGAGAAAGATGTGAAAGGAAGTATTAAATCCGAGAATATTGTAACTCCGCCAGTTCATGGGGAAGACCTAATTCTCTCGGTTGATTCTCGGGTTCAAAAACAACTTTATGCCTCGATCAGTTCTATGGCCAAGAGTGCATCTTTCTCTGGAGGAGGAGGTGTCATTATGGATATAAACAACGGTGAAGTTCTCGCACTTACAAGTTATCCAGAGTACGACCCATATATTCTTTCCAAGGGGAAAGATGTGGCAACTATCAAGGGGTACTTCTCTGACAAGCGTAAAGTATTTTTAAATAGGCCAATTTCAGGGCTTTATACGCCAGGCTCTATCGTCAAACCTTTTCTTGCTTATGCGGCACTTACAGAAGGCATAATTACTCCTTTGAAAAATATTCTTTCAAATGGAAAACTTGAAATCCCGAATCCATATTTTAAAGACAAAAAATCAGTTTTTAATGATCACGGAGTGTTCGGATATGTAGATATGAGAGAAGCTATTGCTGTTTCTAGTGACGTATATTTTTATCAAATTGGAGGGGGTTTTCAAGATCAAAAAGGTCTTGGAATTCTTAACATAGATAAATATTCAAAATTATTTGGGATTAGTCAAAAGACGGGAATTGATTTGTTAGGAGAAAAGACAGGACTCGTCCCAACTCCAGATTGGAAGCTTGCAACATTTAAGGGTGATCCGTGGCGTGTAGGAGATACTTACAACACTTCAATCGGTCAATATGGTTTTCAGGTTACAGCAATACAAATGGTGCGGGCTGTGGGTGGAATTGCCACTATGGGCAAATTTGTAACACCTCATGTGCGTAAAGATGATTTGGATTTTAATTCTAAAATCAGTCAAATTGATATAAATAAAGAAGATATGAAAGTTATACATGAAGGTATGAGGGAAGCTGTGACCAGTGGTACTGCAGTGGCATTGAATTTACCAAGTGTAAAAGTGGCTGCTAAATCTGGAACCGCTCAGTTGGGAGTAGGTAATACAAATACAAATTCGTGGATCATAGGATTTTTCCCTTATGAAAATCCGCGCTATGCTTTTGCTGTGATGATGGAGCGTGGACCCAAAGCAGCTTCTGGAAATGCTACGAGGGTAATGAGCGAAACACTTGATTACATGAGTGTCTATACTCCTGAATATTTAAAATAAAGTTTATTGTGCTATACTAGGCAAATATGTATATGCGCGGGTTTTATAGAATAATAGTAATTATTCTAATTTTAATTTCTGGTCCTATTGATGTCTCTGCCGCTTGGCGTACGGGTACTGCTATGAGCGCTACTCGTCAGGAATTCACCATGATTACTCTTGGGAACGGTAAGACTTTGGCGGCAGGAGGCTGGAGCGGGAGTGCTTATCTCTCATCTGCCGAACTGTATGATCCTACAACAGGCTTGTGGACCGCAACTGGTTCAATGAATGGTATTCGTGGTGGTGAATCAGAAGCTGTACTACTACAAGATGGCCGAGTTTTACTAGTTGGTGGTAGTGGGGCAGGTGGCGGAGTGAATGTTGAAATTTATGACCCAGTAGCAGGAACATGGTCAGTCACAGGATCTTTAAATGTCACTCGCCGACAATTTAGTATAAATGTATTAAACGACGGTAGAGTCCTAGTTGCTGGTAACTCAGCTTGTTCAGCTACTGCTGAAATTTATAACCCCGCAACTGGTACATGGACAGCAACCGGATCAATGATCAACGGGCGTAGATACAATGTAGGCGCGCTTCTTACTAATGGAAACGTCATAACGGTTAATGGTAGAATTCTTGATTGTACAGCGTTAAATTTAACCATCTCTGAGACAACTGAATTATATAATGTTGCTGCCGGTACATGGTCAAGCACCGGCAATACCGTAATTGAAAGACAAAAGCACAGGATAGTAACACTATTAAATGGTACCCCAATGGTTGTCGGTGGAGGCCAAGACAATTTGGACACAACACCAATTGCTGAATTGTACGATGTAAATACTGGAACATGGACAGCAACAGGCTCAATGACTGCAAAAAAAGCCGATTTTGAAATGAAGGTTTTGCCAAGCGGTAAGGTTATTATGGCTGGTGGGACAAGTACCGGTTCATCAACTGGTCAAACAAATACTTCTGAACTTTATGACAACGTAGCTGGTACATGGAGCAGTGCAGGTACATTTACAACCGCAAGATATTTCCACAGAAGTGCTGTTTTAGCAGACGGTTCATTTATGATCGGTGGTGGTAATAGCGGAAGTACAACTTTGAGTAGCGTAAATATTTATAGTATCCCACCGGTGAGCACTGCACAATCAGCCTCTTCTGTTACCGCAACAACAGCAACATTGAATGGAACGATAACTCATACAGGTGGGCAAACACCAACTGTTCGTGGATTTAATTATGGGACAACTACTGGTTATGGAGATATTACAACAGAAAACGGATCATTCTCGACCGGAGCTTATACTGCAAATATTACAGGCTTAACTTGTGGTACAACTTATCACTATCGTACCTATGCAACTAATACCGAGGGGACAGACTATAGTGCTGATGCAACATTTACAACTGGCTCATGTGATTCTACCGCACCCACAATATCTGAAGTCACACCTGTAACAACACCAACAACTGATTCAACACCAAGCTATACATTCACAACCGACGAAGCCGGTACAATATCATATGGTGGATCATGTACAAGTGGTACTACCTCTGCAACACTAGGCTCTAATACAATTACATTTACATCTCTTGCCGATGGCACATACTCGAACTGTACGATTACGGTTACAGATGCAGCCTCAAACGTATCAAGCGCACTGTCAGTAACAGCATTTACAATAGACACAGCAGTGCCAACACTTTCATCTATTTCATCAAGTGCAACTGCGACAACAGCAACAATTACTTGGACAACCGATGAAATTTCATCCTCGAGTGTATCCTATGGCCCAACAGTATCTTATGTTACATCCACTCCTGAAACAGATACATCCCCTCGGGTTACATCTCACAGCGTAACAATTACTGGATTAACTTGTGCAAGCGATTATAATTATATTGTTATTTCAAAAGATTCTGCGGATAATACTTCATCCGATACTAATCATACGTTTACAACATCTGCTTGCCCTATAGTTGCAATAAGTGCAAGAACTAGCACATCTGCGAGTGCTAGAATTCAGAATTTAATTAATATGGGTAAAAGCGAAGAAGCCAATAAGGTTGCACAAGAATTTTCTAGTTCGGCCCCAGTTTCAAAAATTATACCAACTTTAATTAAAAATCTTAAAAAGGGTGACACTAATTTGGTAAATGATGTTAAAATTGTGCAAAAGATTTTAGGCATAACGATAGATGGTAAATTTGGTCCACAGACACTAAAGGCAGTAAAAGATTTTCAAACTAAAAATGCCCTTGTCCCAGATGGTATTGTGGGTCCAAAGACTTGGGCGGTGCTATCACAATAGTAAAACGAACTTTGACTAATTTGCCATTTTACTATACAATGGATTTCTATATATGAATGCAGATCCAATAAATTACATCACAGAAGAGAAGAAGCAGGCTCTTATTGAAGAGCAAAATATGCTAAAAACCGTTAGACGCAAGGAGATTCTTGAATCTTTGGAATATGCCAAAAGTTTAGGGGATTTGTCCGAAAATGCCGAATATCATCAAGCTCGTGAAGATCAAGGAAAACTCGAAGACCGTATTCGTCAGATCGACTTTATGCTCCAATCTGCTGTTGTTGTTAAAAAACACAAAAGTAATAAAGTAGAAATAGGTACTACTGTGACCGTACAAAAGCAAGGCTCAAAAGAAAATACAGTTTACCACATTGTCGGTTCAGAGGAGGCTGATATGGCAAAAGGTAAAATTTCAAACAACTCTCCACTCGGTTCTGCACTATTTGGTAAAGCTCAAAATGATGTTGTTTCGATCACTACTCCAAAAGGACTAGTCAAATACACTATAGTTGCGATACAATAGGCGTATGGCATCACTTGAAGAATTAAAATCTATTAGACTTCAAAAATTAAAAGAGCTCGAGAAATCGGGGATGAATCCTTATCCAGCTTCTATTCCACGTGACTACTCAATTTCAGAACTCAAAGAAAAATTTGAAGAACTTTCAACTTTAAATAAAAGAATTTCTATTTGCGGGCGGGTGATGGCAGTACGCGGACAAGGCGCGATACTTTTTGTCGTGCTCCAAGATGGTAGTGAAAAATTTCAAACAGTTTTGAAAAAAGATGAACTATCGGAAGAAGTTTTTAGTTTGTTTGTAAATTGTGTGGATATTGGAGATTTTGTTTCTGTAACAGGCACACTTTTTGTTACAGCTCGTGGAGAGCAGAGTGTATTGATCAAGGAGTGGGCGATGGCTACAAAGGCTCTCCAACCACTTCCAGACAAATGGCATGGTATTCAAGATGACGATGAACGATTTCGCAAAAGATATTTGGAGATTTTAATGGAGAAGGAAGTATACGACAGATTTGTCATTCGTTCGAAAGTTATAAAAGGTATTCGAGAATTTTTTGATAATAAAAATTTCCTTGAAGTTGAGACACCAATCCTCCAGAATCAAGCAGGGGGTGCAATGGCAAAGGTTTTTGAAACACATCACAATGACTTTGATATGCCAATGGTACTTCGTATTGCAATGGAGCTTGATCATAAAATTTTGACCGTTGGCGGATACGAACGAATCTATGAAATCGGCAAGAATTTCCGTAACGAAGGCTCCGACCCAACTCATATTCAAGAATTTACTATGATGGAATGGTATGCTGCCTATCAAACACTGGAGACAAATATTGAGTGGACTGAAAGTCTCTTACGTAGCTTAGCAAATGATGTTGTGGGTAAAACCAAATTTACCGTGTATGACAAAGAGGGAAATCCAACCGAAGTTGATTTTGCTGGTGCTTGGCCACGTATTTCATTTAAAGATTTAGTAAAAGAAAATGCTGGTATTGATATTACTACTATCAAACTTGAAGATGCGAAAATTGAAGCAGT
>CAZOLF010000014.1:1820-5504 GCA_964580855.1 uncultured Candidatus Saccharibacteria bacterium | reverse complement strand
GACTGCAGGCCGAGGAAATTTACTTGATCATATTTATAAAAAGTCATCTCGTAACAAAATAATTAATCCGACATTTGTTACAGATTTCCCTGGAGATTTGAAACCTCTTGCTCAACAAAATAATGACAACACTGCGAAAGTTGCACAGCTCGTGATTGCAGGGGCGGAAATTACTAATCAATATGCCGAATTAGTAAATCCAATAATTCAACGCGAACTTCTTGTGTCTCAAGCCAAAGCCAAAGAGGGTGGAGATGCTGAGGCGATGGATATTGATGAACGCTTCCTAACTGCGATGGAACACGGTATGCCACCGATGACAGGATTCGGTATGGGTATCGACCGACTGGTAGCAATTTTCACCGAACAAAAAAATCTTCGCGATACAATCTTCTTCCCAATCTTAAAACCAAAAGAATAAAATAGATAAAAAAATACACCCACACATTAAAGTATGGGGTTATTTTTGATAGTAATTTTTTTAAACCAAATTATTTTTTATTTATTAGTTTAAAAAAAGATTCAAAATAATCTTCATGCATCCTATGAATTTCTGGGCTGTAAAAGATTTCAGAGGACACTTCTTTTTTCTCTTTTTGTTTCCCGAAAGTAGCAGCATTTTCAAATGCTATTCTTTTTTCTGAGTGTCTTTTGGGTACTCTGGGGATTGGATCTTCTGCGTAGTAAAAGATTTTTATAGTCATGGTTTGTGAAAAGAGCTGTTTGTAAAAGAATTAATGTTGGGTGGAAATACAATTTGATTAGTTTGATTAGGTTGCTGGACCTCAACTTGGTGATGTTTTTCAGCGCAGTGCAGGCATGGGAGATCATAAAGTTCTCCTGTTAGTGTTTTCGAATGGGATTTACCATTTTTCAATTCCACTAAATTTTCTCTGTCTGTGTTTGGACAGATAAACTGTACTAATGTTGTTGTTTTTTTCATGGCTCTTCTTTTTTTTAAACAATACAATAAATAAGTTTTTATGTCCAGCGATTTCTCCATTAGTTATCCACACAATGATGTGGGTTTTTTGTTTGGATTGTGGGATAAAGTGGTGTATAATTAATGTAAGTGGGATGAAGTGGGACCAGCTAAAATCTGTGAAATTAATGCTTCATTTTACTTTTTAAATACTATGTTAATCGGCGAATACACACATACACTAGATGACAAGAATCGGCTCTCACTACCGATGAAATTCAGAAAGGAAATGGGCAAGCGTGTGGTCATTGCGCCAGGGCTTGATGCATGTCTTTCAATTTTTACAGAAAAGGAGTGGGAGAAAATTTCTGCCAAACTTTCCGAAAGTTCTATGCTTCAAACTGACAATCGATCCTTCTCGCGTTTTATGTTCGGACAAGCTGTAGATACTGATGTTGATGGTAATGGCCGTATATTGATTCCAGAGCACTTACGAGAAAGATCAAAGTTGGGTTCCAAAGTTGTCGTTATCGGAGTTCAGAATCGCGCAGAAATCTGGAATGAGACAGTATGGAATCGATACAAGAAAGGAGTTGATGCACAAGCAGACGCCCTCGCGGAAAAATTAGGGCAGGTAGGAGTTCTTTAATATGAAACATATTCCTGTATTACTAGATGAATCAGTCGATGCTTTGAAGCTTTCAACTGGCGCTATTGTCCTAGACGGTACGCTCGGAGGTGGAGGGCATACGAAGGAAATTGTGAAGCGGTGGGGAAGCGGAGTGAAAGTCATCGGACTTGATCTCGATGCTGATGCTATTGGTAGAGCTGAAGAGGCTCTGGCCGATATGCCCCACGACACTCTCTTTCGAACGGCAGGATTTCAAGAGGCGGATAAAGTATTGGCAGATTTAAATATCAATCACGTTGATGCAATATTGCTTGATCTTGGTATTAGTTCATTTCAATTAGAAGTTGCGGGCCGCGGATTCTCTTTTCAGAAAGATGAACCACTTCTAATGACGATGAAGAAAGATCCTGTAAGCTCGGATGTGACTGCACTTGATGTAGTTAATACATGGGAAGAGAAAACTCTAGCAGATATCATATACGGTTTTGGCGAGGAAAGATATTCTCGAAAAATTGCTAAAGCAATAGTAGTAGCGCGAGAGAAGAAGCCCTTTGAAACTACGAAAGAATTAGCTGATGTGATTGTAGAAGCAGTAGTGAAATCGTATGGACGTTTAAAGATTCACCCTGCGACGAAGACTTTCCAAGCAATCCGAATCGCCGTAAATGCCGAACTTTCAAATATCGAAAGTGGGATACCAAAATTATTTGAACTTCTTCATACTGGTGGGCGAATGGCAATAATATCATTCCACAGCCTTGAAGACAGAATTATAAAAACGGTTTTCCGAAATTTAGTAAATGAGGGACGTGCGATATCAATTGTGAAGAAGCCAATAACTCCGAGCTACGAAGAATTAGCCTTAAACCCAAGATCACGAAGTTCAAAATTAAGAATCATAGAAAAAATATAAAATGACAACAAAAAATATACAAAATGCAATAGTGAACGATTACTTTGTCCAAAGACAGATTTTTCGTATACTTTTTACTTCCTTCGTTTTACTTTCTCTTTGCTATGTATATTTTATCGGATCGATAACTTTTAATGTCCTTGCTCGTAAATCTCTGGAGACAAGCTCTCGTGAGCTTGCAAGTCAGGTGGGTGAGCTTGAGGTTAAGGCATTCACTCTATCAAATTCAATTGATAAATCATTTGCACAAGCGCACGGTTTCGTAGATGCTAAAGGGACAATCTTTGCTTATCGCGATTCTCTTCGTGTAGCATTGCGATAAATTATTATGAATGTTTCTTCTTTTCAATCACGCATACGGGTTGTAGCCCTATGTGTTTTTTTGTTTGCATTTCTTCTGGGACTCAAACTTTTTTTTGTCTCTATTGTCCATCAAAATTCGTATTCGGAACGTGCGGATAAACAGTATGCTACCCCAGTCGGGGACATTTTGAATCGAGGCAATATATTTTTTACAAAGAGGGATGGTACATTGGTAGCTGGAGGTACAATGATGACAGGATTCAAAGTTGCTATAAATCCTAAAAATGTCACTGATCATGAATCTATTTATACAGCACTTGCACCATATACAAAATTGCCTAAAGAGGAATTTATCGCAAAAATTTCCAAAAAGAATGACCCCTATGAAGAGGTTGCAAATCATCTAACAAAAGAACAGGCCGATGCTCTAACATCACTTCGATTGGCAGGGCTTTCGATTTATAAAGAAAAATGGCGCTTTTATCCAGGTGCTTCTATGGCATCACATACATTGGGATTTGTCGCTTTTAAAGGTAAGGAGAAAGTGGGGCAATATGGATTGGAAAAATTTTATAATCATATACTCACAAAGCCGAAGGATTCATCGTATGTAAATTTTTTTGCTGAAGTTTTTTCTAATTTAGGTAAAACCTTTCGAGGAGATAAAGAGGGGGATATTGTTACGACTATTGAGCCTTCTGTGCAATATGCACTTGAGAGCGCTATGCGAGATACAATAAGGAA
This sequence comes from uncultured Candidatus Saccharibacteria bacterium, assembly GCA_964580855.1. Lineage (GTDB taxonomy): Bacteria > Patescibacteriota > Minisyncoccia > Phycocordibacterales > UBA9973 > UBA8515. The sequence goes on along the minus strand of CAZOLF010000014.1, from coordinate 1,991 downwards.
ATGGAATGCGGATCAAATGGGTGGTATCATTATGGATCCAAATACGGGTGAGATTGTTGCAATGGCGATGGCTCCTGATTTTGACCTCAATGATTTTGGGAGTGTAAAAAACCCGATGTTGTATGGAAATCCAAATGTTGAAAATGTTTTTGAATTTGGTTCTGTTATTAA
>CAZOLF010000014.1:0-1810 GCA_964580855.1 uncultured Candidatus Saccharibacteria bacterium | reverse complement strand
GGAGCGATAGATATGGGGGTAATAACTCCAGAGACCACTTATATGGATAATGGTTCCATTACTGTAAATAAAAAAGTGATCGATAACTTTGATAAAAAGGCACGCGGACTTTCTACGATGCAGACAGTTCTCGATCAATCTTTAAATACTGGGATGGTATTTATAGAAAATAAGATGGGTCACGACAAATTTAGAGAATACATGAAAGGTTATGGAATAGGTGAAAAAACAAATATAGATTTTCCAAATGAAACAACAGGGTTGATTAAAAATTTGGATAGCCCTCGCGATATTGAATATGCCACAGCAAGCTTCGGGCAAGGTATAGCATTGACACCAATTGGTGCCATTCGAGCCTTTTCAACACTCGCTAATGGCGGAAGTTTAGTAACCCCACATTTTGTAAAAGAGATTCGGTATGACGATGGTACATCTAAAACTTTAGATTATCCAATTGTTAAAACTGGATTAATAAAAAAAGAATCTTCCAATACAATTTCACGGATGCTTGTACATGTTTTTGAATCCTACGGAGAAGGTAGCTATAAATTCCCCAACCATAGTGTCGCCACAAAGACAGGGACGGCACAAGTGGCGCGTGACGACGGGAAAGGGTATTATGAAGACCGTCATATGCACTCATTTTTTGGATACTTTCCGGCATATGAGCCAAGATTTATAATATTCTTATACTTAAAAAGTCCGAAAGAGGTAAAGTATGCATCCCAGACATTAATCCCACCGTTCGTTGAAGTTAGTAAGTTTTTGTTTAATTATTATAATATTCCACCTGATAGATAATATGAAAAAAATCTTTAAAAATATTGTTGTAAAAATCCTAATGTGGGAGGCCAAGATGGTAATTCGGCGGTATAAGCCTCGCATCGTTGCGATTACCGGGTCAGTAGGTAAGACTTCTACCAAAGATGCTTTGTACGTAGTACTGTCACGATTTTTCATTGTTCGTAAAAGTGAGAAGAGTTTCAATAGCGAGATCGGACTTCCATTGACTGTCCTTGGAGTGCCAAATGCGTGGAATAATTTATTTCTTTGGATTGAAAATATTATCAAAGGATTTTTTCTAATAATTTGGAAGCAGAAATATCCTGAAGTTCTAGTTTTGGAACTTGGAGTGGGGAAGCCTGGGGATATGAAAAATGTGGCTTCATGGCTTCGTCCGCATGTTGTTGTTCTTACACGTTTTCCAGATATACCTGTGCATGTCGAATTCTTCAAAAACACCGAAGAAATTATTGAAGAAAAAACTACTCTTGCTCATGCACTTCGTGAAGATGGAATCTTGGTTCTGAACCACGATGATAAAGCAGTGCTCGCTGTGCATCATAAAGTAAAAAGAAAGACAGTTTCATATGGACTTGAAGACAATTCAACTTTTCAAGCAATTTACCCTAAAGTCACCCAAGAGGTAGATGAAAACAAAGAAATTTCGCGCGGGATTAATTTCAAAATTGCTTACAATGGTAATACTTTCCCTGTATCTATGGATCATGTTGTAGGGACGAATCATATTTATTCTGGACTTGCTTCAGTGGCGACTGCTGTTGAGATGGGGTGTGACATACTTTTATCTATTGAGGCACTTGCTCAATATAAAAATCCTCCCGGCCGGCTATCTTTGATTGAAGGATTAAATGATTCAGTAATTATTGATGATTCGTATAATTCCTCGCCAGTAGCAATGGATACAGCGCTTGATTTATTGCATTCACTCCACGCAGATCGTAGGATTGCTGTGCTCGGCGATATGCTTGAACTTGGTTCATATTCAGCCGAAATGCATGAAGCTGCC
>CAZOLF010000013.1:17039-18759 GCA_964580855.1 uncultured Candidatus Saccharibacteria bacterium | reverse complement strand
GTGGGCACAAAGGTTGCTTCAATTGCAAATATTATTGTGCTTGTTGGTCCACGTGCCAAATTTATTGGTGATGGCGCTCTCGATGCCGGCTTTGCACAGAAAGAATTATATATTTTTGAAAGTTCCATTACTGCTGGGAAATTTCTCGAAGCAATGATTGAAGAAGGGGATGTGATACTTATAAAAGGTTCGCAAGGTGTGCGTATGGAGCGAACAGTAAAAATGATAATGAAGAATCCAAAAGACGCGCCAAAACTATTGTGTCGTCAAGAAAAAGAGTGGCAGAAACGGTAAAATAATATCTATTTACAAAAAACTGTTGTGTGATATAGTATGCTAAATTTAAACGCCCTTTGACACGGGTTTATTTAGTGTGATGAGGGCAACTTTTAGTGAATCCAACATATATTGGGTTCTTTTAAAGTTGCTCTTATTAAGGGATTTAATGAGACTCTAACTGCTACTGACCAAAAATCAGTTCGTTCCTGCACAAAGGAAGAATAAAAAATTAAATTTTCTTAACTTTCACATAAATAAATTTAAAAACAAATGACTACGCAAAAAACATTCCTCCAACACCCGATTGGGTTTTGGTTCATTTTCTGGGGCGAGCTCGCTGAGCGCGCCGCCTTCTACGGGATGAGAGCAATTTTAGCCCTCTTTCTGGTTGATGTTATGCATTTCAGCGATGGAAGAGCTGGGATGACTGCATCACTTTTCTCTGCTGGGGCGTATCTGATGTGCCTATTTGGTGGTTGGATTTCGGATAAATACCTTGGCAAATTCTGGACAATTATTGTCTTTGCCATCCCTTATTTGATCGGGTATCCACTCCTTGCCGGTGTTCAACATGGTGATGAACAAATGCTGTTTATCGGATTAGCTTTGTTGGCTCTTGGGTCTGGTGTAATAAAACCGAATTTGAGTCCTCTGATGGGAGCTCTTTACATAGACAAGCCCGACACATTAAAAGCCCAGGCTTTTTCCTGGTTTTATATGGCGATAAATCTGGGTGCTGGTATTACATCTGTTGTTACTCCATTAGTAAGAACTCATTTTGGATTTGCATCTGCATTCTATAGTGTCGCGGCTATAATGTTCGTGGCCTTTATGGTCTTTCTTCTTGGTAAATCGTATTATCCCAAAGAAGAAATGCGTCCTATAAAGAAGCCTGAAGTGGATACAGGACCTTTAGGAGAGTGGGAAAGATCTTTTCAACGCAAAAAACTTCTCAGAGTGTTGGGAATTTTTGGGATGCTACTTTTCTTTGTTACAATGTTTGAACAAACAATGACAACCTGGGTTTTTTTCACTAGGGATCATGTAATACTGAAAACGAGTCTTTTCACACTTGATCCAGATCAGTTGCAGGCTTTGAATCCGTGGATGATTATTATCTTAGCCCCTATTTTAAATTTGGTATGGAAGAAAAGTAATACAGTAAAAACCACCACAAAAATGAAAATTGGATTCTTCATTACTACTGGATGTATGGCTTTAATGTCGCTTGCAGGATTTCTTTCGCAGAGTGAAAAGGTGAGTCTTTGGTGGATTGTTGCTGCCTATATACTACTAACTCTTGCTGAGCTGTGTACTTTAATGATTGCTTTGCAATTTGCCAACGATGAAGCGCCAGCACATATGAAGGCTAGGATGACGTCGTTTCTAATGCTCACTATTTTTCTGGGTGCTTTTTTAGCAGGGTTCTTTTCACAATTTT
>CAZOLF010000013.1:5148-16971 GCA_964580855.1 uncultured Candidatus Saccharibacteria bacterium | reverse complement strand
GAACGTTTAATCGATCAGTTATCGGGTTATCTTTATCCTGAAATGGCGCCGGCAAATTATTTTGGACGCATGACACTTGTAATGATAATTGCATCTATCGTATTCTGGTTTGTGGCAAGAGGCTTTGAGCGTTATAAGGCGTCTCTTAAGACATAAAGAAAAACGTAGTTGTCGTTTGAAACGCGCAATTTTTTAACCCGTGTATTGTTTGATGGCAGCCTCACTTAAATATTAGTGGGGCTGTTTTTCATTATAAAACAATCTGAGATACTGTTTTTATGGAGTATCTATTTCTCAAAGAAAAGTTTTTTGTTTTCGGCAATCGGTGCAAATAAATTGTTTAGAAAATGTAATATAACTGCGCTCCAAATTGAACCAGTGTAGATAGTGAGTAGTGCAAAAATTGGACCCAAAATAAATCCAGTATAAAGAATTTGAACAAGGGTTTTCTTTTGAGATATAAAAAAGATAGAGCGTATATGCCAGATTCCAAACAAAATTGAGGTTATAATGATGGCCCATGTTGTCCCATATATAGAAATAAATCCTGCAAGAAAAATTCCACGGAACAATACTTCTTCGTATATTGGAGCAAAAAGTGTAAGTGTTATTGGTGGATAGTTATGTGAAAATGTCCGAATTTTTTTAAAGATATTGTATTGCACATATACAACACCGACAAACAGAATACAAATTAATAAAATTTGTATAAGTGGCGATATTGGGCCAAGTTGTATAAGTGGAAGAAAATTCATGTGATCCCACAGGGAATCGAACCCTGATTACCGCCTTGAGAAGGCGATGTCCTAACCGTTAGACGATGGGACCAATAGTAACTAAAATACCAGAAAAACGGCTTTTTAACAATAGCTTATTTAAGGAAACAATCGCTTGTTGATATTATTCTTTATTGGAAGTATAATCATTCATTATGGATAACAAAAAAGATATTATGATTCTTGCAGGAAGTACCAATGTGCCTCTTGCCGAAAAAATTGCTAGTGAATTGAAATTGCCTTTAACAGAGAGAGATATCGAAATGTTTCCAAATGGGGAAATTGGCGTAGAGATCAAGGAAAGTGTTGCGGGGGCAGAGGTTTTTATTATAGAGACTCTTATCACTGGAAATGTAAATGATAACTTTGTGGAATCACTACTCCTTATTGATGCAGCGAAGCGCGCTCGCGCTAGTAAGGTCTATCTCGTGCAGGCTATGATGCCATACCAGCGCCAAGACAGGCGTGAGACAAACAAGCGCAATCGCCCGAAGCGTCGCCCGCTCTCTGGTCGTGTTATTGCTGATTGTTATAGTCAAGCAGTTCATCTGGATGGGTTAATTGTAGTGAAGTTGCACTCAGATCAAATTGAAGGATTTTTCTCAAACAATTGTATTGTTGAAAATATTGACCCGTCAAAACTTTTTGTTCAATATCTCAAGTCAATCGGTGTGATCAACGGCCAGTATGAAGGCAAGGCTCCTGTTGTTGTGGCGCCAGACGTAGGCTCTGCCAAGAGTGCAGATGAATTCTCGAATGCAATAAACCTCGAATATGTTTTAATGAACAAGCGCCGGATCAAAGCAGGTGAGTCTAAGGTGATGCATGTTATAGGCGATCACTCTGAGCGTGATTGTATTATTTACGACGATATGATCGATACAGGTGGTACAGTACTCAATGCCCTCGAGAAGCTTCGCGAAGCCAAAGAACAAGGGGCAAAAAATGTTTACTTAATGTCTCCACACGGAGTTTTCTCACGCGATGCAATAGAAAAGCTGGGCAACTCAACATTCACAAAAATTGTAATCACAGATTCAATCCCAAATCCTGATCTTGCAAAATATTCCGACAAATTTGAGGTAATAACACTAGCACCATTTTTGGCTAAGGTTATTGCGAATGTTCACAACTCGGAATCTCTTCAGCAAATTGTTGAACACGAGGAAATGTAAATCAGTGTTTGCTCTGTGGTCCTTGAAGGTCATTGGTTGACATTTTCATTGAAAGTTATATAATGAGGTTTATGAATATTTTAAGTAAATTTTTAATAATTTTTACATTATTTAGTGCTTTTGCCGCATTTCCAGCTGTTTCCATGGCATCATATTGGGATGTAACTTTAATGGGAGGATTTTATAATGGCGGAGTTTATGTAAATGGCGTGAATGGCTACTACAATAATGGTTACTATAACACTAGTTACTATCCTTATTACAATAATAATACTGGGTATTACAATAATAATTCTTATGTAAATGGGTATTACAATGATTATAATTACCTTACATATAATAGACCAAGTTACGGTTATTCCAATGTAGTATCTTACCAAACATATCCTAGCTATCAGACAAGCTCATATCAAATGTATCAAAGTTATCCTAGCTATCAGACTAGTGCGCCCACATACTATACTAACCAAAACAATACAATGTATGGTCCACGCTGTGGATTTGGACAAAATTGTTAAATAAAAAATCCCCTTGAATGAAAGGGGATTTTTTATTTTTTATTCTTCGTCTATTTTCTCGAGCATAATTGGTGCAAGCTCTATACTTTCACCCGTAATTTTTATAATATCTTTATCAACTTTCTTGAATTCTTTCTGGCTAGCTTGATAGTGGTTGATAACTGTACCGATAGAATTGCCGAGCTTGTTGTGATACTCTTCATACGATTTGAGATGCTTAGTAAGTTCGCCGACACGCTTTACTATATCTTTGGCACTCTCTTCAATCTGCATGGCTTTTAGTCCTTGGAGTACTGTCTGGAGATATGCTAGGAATGATGTAGGGGATACGATGATAACCTTATATTTACTTGCTGCACGCTGGATCAGATTCTCGGTATCTTCATTTACAGCTCCAATTTTATTAATCAATAAATCATAATAAATCGCCTCGTGAGGTATGAACATAAATGCAAAGTCCATTGTGTTCTGATCGGGCTGAATGTATTTGCTAGTTTCAGTAATACGCATTTTGAGGTCATTTACAAAAATTTTCTCTAGTCTTTCTTTTTCAGCCTTATCGTTTGTTTCAACAATTCGATTATAATTCTCGAGCGAGAATTTGGAATCAATTGGAATAATCTTGTCTTTTACAAATACTACCGCGTCCACAATAGAGCCATCTGGGAATCCGTACTGCATTTCATAAGATCCCGGAGGCATGACATTTTTCAAGAGTGTTTCGAGATAGTATTCACCCAATACACCGCGTTGTTTTGGGTTCTTTAAAATATCTTGCAAATTTTTTAATTGGTCGGCAAAAGAAACAACTTGTTTATTTGTCTCGTCCAATCGTGTAATCTTCTCGGTAATGTCTCCAATAATTCGGGAAGTTTCTGTAGATTGATAGCGCATAGATTCATTGACTTGCTTATTTGATTCATGAAGTTTGTTGTCGACAGTGCGGGCAAGCTCATTCATTTGTGCAAGAATCAATTTTAATCCTGTGTCATCGGACTTTTCCACCTTGCGAGAACGTGTAAAAAAGTAGCCAACAGCTAATCCAAAAATGATAGCAATAAATATAAATAAAATATTTTCCATATTTTTATTGTAACATACCCAAGTGATATTTTAGGGTATAAATCCAATCTTCATCATAAGGGGATTGGGTTTCTTTTTGATTTAGGAACCATTCGAGATAGCTCTTGTCTGTTTTAGCTACATCTTCAACAGTACGACCACTATGCTTGCCGAACGAGAATGAATACATCAGTGATGGCTTACTCGAAATTTCAATCATTTCTTGTAAGGCTTGTTCATCGTCGCAGTCTTTTTCTTTTTTAATAGCAGTGAGTAATCTTTCAAAAAGTTTTTCCAATACTAATACATCACCGAGCGCATCATGGGCGGCAGCCTCTATTTCAATATCTAGATAGTATCTGAGGTATTGTAGCTTGTGCTGAGGAATCTTGTGCTCTTTATCGAGGTATCTTGCTACACGGAGTGTACAAATAGTATTGGCAGGAATTATATCTTCTTTCTTAATCATACCGAGATCAAATTTGGCATTATGGGCGACCATAATATTGTTGGGGTCTTCAAGCAGACCCTTAATCTTTTTATGGTTTGGGCTATCTTTAAAAGCCGGTTTGTCAGCAACCATTTTGTTGGAGATGTGTGTGACAGAGCTTGCTTCGATAGAAATTTTTATTGGAGGTTTAAAAAGTTCGCAGAAAATTTCATCTCCAGTTTTATAGGCCAATTGGCAAAGAAAATCAGTGTCATCAATGCCTGTTGTTTCCGTGTCTAGGAATATAATTTTTTTATTCATTATGGTATTTTATCATATATTTGGTATAATCTACATATGACTTTACACGAACAAATAAAAGGGGAGATAAAAATTGCGATGATGGCCAAAGATAAAGTGAAGCTTGATGTTATGCGGGGGTTAGTTACTGCTTTTATGAATGAGCTCGTAGCTACTGGCAAAACTCCACAGGACCTATTGTCTGACGAGGATTGTATGAAGGTAATCACACGTACAGCCAAGCAACGTAAGGATTCAATCGAGCAATTTACCAAGGGTGGACGTACCGATTTGGCAGATGAAGATACGGCTCAGCTTGCCATCCTCGAGCAATATTTGCCAACAATGATGACCAAAGAAGAAGTTGAGACCCTCGCACGCTTGAAACAAATGGAGCTTGGTTTTACAGATCCAACCCAGAAAGGAATGTTTATGGCAGCTTTGATGAAAGATTTGAAAGGGAAAGCTGATGGGAATATAGTAAAAGCCGTTGTCGACAATTTATTTACATAATATAAATTTATATGAGGATTATTTTTCATTGGATAGTGCTTTCTGTTGCTGTATGGGGCACAACAAAAATGGTAGATGGGGTATCAGTCAATCCAATTTGGGTTGCTCTTATTGTTGGGGCTTGTTTGACACTTTTCAATATGTTTTTGCGTCCTGTTATAAATGTTCTGACACTTCCTCTTAATCTAATTACGCTAGGGTCGTTTTCATTGGTTGTGAATGGAATTTTATTTTGGTATCTTGGAACAATTGTCAAAGGCTTTACCGTGGAGACATACACAGCGGCATTTTTCGGTTCCTTAATTGTTTCAATTTTGAATTGGCTTATCACCAAAGTCTTTCGTTTTGACCGCTAAATAAAATGTTAACATTTGAATTTATTAGACATTTTGTAGAAGCTAATGCTATTTGGGCTTATGTCCTAACTGTTTTAGGGGTTTTTGTAGAAGGTGAAATCGTAGTTATACTCGGAGGAATTTTTGCACATCTCGGTTCACTGAATGTTTGGTGGATATTTCTGGCTACACTTTCTGGTGGAATTTTGAAATCAATCTCTGGTTATTTAATTGGTTATCACCTAAATAAACATCACGGTGAAAATATTTTTCTTTTGAAAGTTGAACGACGTATAATGTACTTTTTACCACACTTTGCGGATAAACAATTTTGGTCAATATTTGTTTCGAGATTTTTTATACTCGGGTTGAACTGGTTTACTCTAATTTTTTCCGGATATAGGAAAGTTCCATTGAAAATTTATGCGCGAGCTGAAGCCATTTCTCTTGTGGTATGGTCCACTTTGATGCTTTGCTTAGGATATTTTTTCAGCTATACTGCTCTTTCTGTAACGCGTGATATCCGTAAATTCCTTGTGTTTTTACTCGCTTTTTTTATAGCATTCTTCGTGTTGAGGAAAGCTATTGCTTTTGTGTTAGAATTTAAACATTATCACCATGATGAAAAATAATATATGAATCTATTTAAGAAAAAAAATTTGATAGCCACACACAACGGGACATTTCATGCAGATGATATTTTTGCGGTAGCGAGTTTGTCCATTCTTCTTGATGACAATATAAAGGTTGTCCGAACTCGAGATGAAGGCATAATTGCATCAGCTGATTTTGTTTGTGATGTGGGAGGTGTCTATGATGAAGACAAAAACCGTTTCGACCATCATCAGGTTGGTGGTGCAGGGAATAGAACAAACGGATTCCCGTATTCTTCTTTTGGATTAGTTTGGAAAAAGTATGGGGATCAAATTTGTGGAAGTTCTGAAGTTGCAAAAATAATTGACGAAAGACTTGTCCAAAGTATTGATGCCAATGATAATGGTATAAATCTTTTTAAAGTTGAAGGTCTTGTTGCTCCGTATTTGATTCAGGATATGTTTTATTTATTCCGCCCAAGCTGGAAGGAGGGCACTGACTATGATACTGCTTTTGTCGAAGTTGTAAAAATTGCAAAGAAGATACTTGAAAGGGAAATAAAAAAGCTTCAAGATAATTTAGAGGCAAAAGATTTTGTTGTGGATGCTTACCACAAAAGTTCTGACAAAAAAATTATTGTAATAGATGGGCCATACCCTTGGGGAGAGGTGCTCGGGGAATATCCTGAACCTCTGTATGCTGTATTTCCAAAGCTTGATACCTGGCGTGTGGAATGCGTACGAAAAGAGAAGCACTCTTTTGAGAGTCGCAAGAGTTTACCAGAAGAATGGGCGGGATTAAGGGATGGTGAATTGGCTCAAATTACTGGGGTGCCAGATGCAACCTTTTGTCACAATGGGAGATTCATGGCAGTGAGCAAGACCAAAGAAGGTGCCATCGCCCTTGCTAATAAGGCTTTATTAGCGTAAGCTTGAAATTAGTAAAATGTATTCCATTTTCTCGCGCTTAACCCCCTCTCCGGGGGCTCCGACACGACTCAAAAATACAACACATTTTACTAATTTTTAATTACTTTTTTAATAACATATGTTTATCGACGAAATAAAATTTCATGCAATTGCAGGCCGTGGAGGAGACGGGGTTGTTCGATGGCGCCAAGAGAAATTCATTGATCGTGGTGGTCCAAATGGAGGAGATGGTGGCCGTGGTGGTAGTGTGTACGCAATAGCCGTTCAAGACATCCATATACTTTCAAAGTATAAACACAAAAAGGAATTCAAAGCAGAGCGTGGGGATGATGGAGCAGGCGGAAGCCGGCATGGTAAAGATGGTGGGGATTTAGTAATTGAATTACCGATAGGTAGCGTAATTACAAATATTGAAAATGGAGCGTCTGTATCACTTGAGAAAGTTGGTCAGAAGGAATTGTTGCTCAAAGGTGGGGTAGGCGGATATGGTAATGAACAATTTAAAAGTTCAATCAATACAACTCCGACAAAAGCCACAAAAGGAAGTTTTGGAGAAGAAGGGAATTTTAAAATTGAGCTCCAACTTTTTGCCGATGTCGGGCTTGTTGGTTTGCCAAATGCTGGTAAAAGCTCACTACTCAATTCTCTGACAAACGCTCATGCAAAAATTGGGGCTTACCAATTCACCACACTCGATCCAAATCTAGGAGATTTTTATAAATACATTATTGCGGATATCCCAGGACTCATCGAAGGAGCATCAGATGGTAAAGGTTTGGGGACAAAATTCCTCCGCCATATTAAACGTACGAAAATGATTGCACACCTCGTTTCTTTTGAAAATGAGAATATGATGAAAGTATACAAGCAAATACGCAAAGAATTGGAAAATTACGATGAATCGCTAGCAGAAAAAGATGAAATAATAATCCTCACAAAGACTGATACAATAGATAATCCAAAAGCCATAGAAAAAGCTATAAAAGAATTTACAAAATTAAAAAAACCAGTTTTCACGCTATCACTTTATGATGACAAATCGGTAAAAGCTTTTTCGGACGCACTCGTCAAGCTTTTACGCGTGAAAGATAAATAGTATAGTAGAAGTATGGACTCCAAATACTACACAACAATTGGTCTCGAGATACACGTTGAATTAAAGACAAATTCAAAAATGTTTTGTGGGTGTAAGAACGACTCTGAATTGCCACAAGAAGGGGAAGATTATAAGCCCAATATGTTTATTTGCCCTGTTTGCATGGCGCACCCTGGGACTTTGCCTGTTGCAAATAAGAAGGCTATTGAAAGCGTGATAAAAGTAGGCCTTGCCCTCAACGGAAAGATCGCCGACTTTTCTGAATTTGATCGTAAGAATTATTTTTACCCAGATATCCCAAAAGCTTATCAGATTTCGCAATTTAAATACCCAATAGTTAGTGGAGGACATTTGGCTGGGGTGGATATTACACGAGTCCACTTAGAGGAAGATACAGCTACATCAAGTCATAGTCCTGACGGATCACTTGTGGATTTCAATCGCGCAGGTGTACCACTAATGGAACTTGTTACCGAGCCTTGTATCCACGACACAGAGACATTATCGAATTTTGCACACGAGTTACAAACCTTACTAAGATATCTCGATGTATCTGATGCAAATATGGAAAAGGGGCAGATGCGCGTGGAAGTTAATATTTCTGTTTCTAGTGACAAGGACAAGTTAGGCGTGCCAGTAGAAGTCAAAAATATTGCCTCATTCAAATCCGCAGTAAAGGCAGCCTTGTATGAGCAAAAGCGAATGATTGATTTGATAGAAGGGGGGAAGATTGATGAAATAGTAAAGGAGACTCGTGGATGGGATGACAGCAAACAAAAAACTTTCTCACAACGCTCAAAAGAGAATGCCGAGGATTATAGATATTTTCCCGATCCAGATTTGCCAAAAATGTATTTACACACAATGTTTAATATTGAACAAATGCGCAATGAGCTCCCTGAGCTACCAAATGCAAAACGTGCGCGCTACAAGAATGACTATGGTATTAAAGACGAAGATATCGAGAGCTTTATTGAGGATAGAGAACTTTCTAAGTGGTTTGAAGAAGTGGCAAAAATTTTGAACGATAAAGAAAAGATTAAAACAGCGTCAAATTATATTACATCCGATTATTTAGGATTAAAGAAATCAAATTCTGAAATTAAACTCCCAAAGTCAGAAAATTTTGCAGAGCTTATGACTATGGTTGCAGATGGTGTAATCTCTTCGCGTGGAGCGAAAGATATATTGGCAATGATTGTACTCTCTGATGAGTCACCAATGAAGATAGCGACAGAGAAAGATCTAATCCAGAAGAATGACGAAGGTGCATTAAAAGAAATTGCTCAGAAAATTATTGATGCAAATCCGCAAGTGGTGGCAACATACAAAGGCGGTAAAGAAAATGCCCTAATGTCCCTGGTAGGACAAATAATGAAGGAAACAAAAGGCTCTGCTAATCCTGCCCTTGTGCAGAAAATTTTGAAGGAATTACTGAGTTCTTAGGAGGTTTGGCTATTGCATCTTCTGTCGATATGTTATACTTATAGGTAGTATGAAGCCATTTAGGGCATACAAAATAGTATACTTATTCTCTATTGCAATCTTGGTCTTTTGTAGTTATTCGCACGTGGCACATGCAAAGACTTCAATTCTAACCGAGGAGAAAAAGGCATGGCTCGCTGAGCATGTCGCCGAGATTTCGTTTGCTCCCGAGAAAGATTTTCCTCCATTAATTTGGAGTCAATACGGGGAGCTTTTTGGTCTTTCAAATGATTATTTTGATGTTATACAGCAATTGATTGACGTAAGGTTTTCTGTACTTGAGCCGAGAAATTTAGATGATATTTTAAAAGCTGTAAAAAATGGAAAGGAAAAGAGTATAATCTCTTCAAGGGCTGCAACTCCTGAAAGAATGGAGTATCTTCTGTTTACTCGGCCGTATTTTTCTTCACCGTCAATTTTCATAAGTGATGATAGGAAAGAATTAACAGGCAGTGAGATTGAACAGAAAGGGTATAAGGTTGCTGTTGGAAATAATTTCGGTATACACGAATACTTGAAAGAGCGTTATCCTAAAATGAACTTAATTCCTGTTGATAACGATTATCAGCTAATTCAGACTGTCTTGGATAATCATGCCGATATTGGGGCAATCAATGCTGCAAGCTTAATTTATCTGATTAAGGAAAATGGTTTTTCTGGCATTAGAAAAGTTGGTGATACTGGTTTCGTGTCCCATTTTTCATTTGCCGTTCCTAAGGATATGCCTGAGCTTCGTAATATTCTAGATGATGCTATCGAGGCTATTCCGCATGATTTCCAGAAGTCAGTTCTAGAAAAGTGGGATATTAATTCCAACGAAATTCAGCTTCTTTTGAATAGTGAGCCAAGTTTGGTAGGCACAGATACTGCTGATAAAAAATATGTCACAATTTTAGTACTTAGTGTTGGTTTGGCTATAATTCTAATTGAATTTATTTTGCATAGATATGTATTTAAGAAAAAGGAAGATTAGTTTTTATGGAACTCAAATTAGGTAAATATAAACATTTCAAAGGGTATTCCGTGGAGGTTATTGCAATTGCTCGGAATTCTGAAAATTATGAGGAGGAGTTTGTTGTATACACTCATCCAACCGAAGGCCATGAACAAACTTGGATACGACCAGTTAGTATGTTCTTGGAAAATGTGGAGCGCGATGGATACAGTGGGCCACGATTTGAATATATTAAAGAATAAAGAAAGTGGTCCAGAATCCTGAACCACCTTTTTGCTGATAGATTTGAAAATAGTCTTTCGGAGCGCAATCCAAACGGAGAGCATTTGAAAACAGACGAATAAATAATCACTGCTTCCAAATAGTATGTATGCCAACATGATATCTGCTACCATGTTTACATACCACCCCAGCTTTTTGTTTCTTGCTACTAGCAACCCTCCAATCAAGAATGCTCCTGAAGAGATTGTTTCTAGTATTTCACCATCTGCACCCAAAAAATAAATTACGACAACAGTAATCGCCACGAATGACATAATGCTGTCGGTCTTTGTTACTTTTTCGATACCGCGCTTCCATTTGTAGAAGCCGTAGATAGTAAAAGGGACATTGAGCATCTCGACGACAGCCAAGATATAATGTTCCTTAAACAAGAAAAAAATTCCGGTCAAAATGCACGCTAAAGTGGCGAGCAGTCAGCCGAATGACTTTCCTCTCGCAAGCAAGTGCTCGCTTAGTACGGATGAAAGGGCTACTATCAGCTCAAACCCTTTCACGAGGAGTCCGGTATTCATAAAATGAACGTCTTTAAGTTCTTTTACATTGTACACCTTTTTGATATAATATGGCCATATGAAAACAACAAAAGTAGCTATTAATGGTTTTGGGCGCATAGGGCGTGCATTTTTCAAAATTGCTTGGGAGCATCCTGAGATAGAGATTGTTGCGGTCAATGACCTCGGCACGCTCGAATCACTCGCATATTTACTTAAGTACGATACAGTGTATGGGAAGTTTGATAAAAAGGTAGAAGTTATCGATGGAGGTATTACTGTTGAAGGCAAACTTGTGAAATTTATTTCAGAGAAAGACACAACCAAGCTTCCGTGGGGAGCACTTGGTATCGATGTAGTTGTGGAGTCTACAGGCCTCTTTACAAATTATGAAAAAGCAAAATTCCATATTGATTGTGGTGCTAAAAAAGTTGTAATTAGTGCTCCTGCCAAAGGCGACGGCACTGTACCAGGCGAGATGATCCTCACAGGTATAAATGAAGAGAAGTTCGGCACTTGCGATATCACATCTACCGCTTCTTGTACTACCAATGCTGTCAGCCCTGTGATTGCAATACTCGACGAAGCGATCGGTATCGAGAAGGCAATGCTTTCTACTACACACGCGTACACTGGAACTCAAGCTCTTGTCGATGGTCCAAGCAAGAAGGACCTTCGTGAAGGTCGTGCTGCTGCACAAAATATGGTCCCATCTTCTACTGGCGCTGCAATTGCCGTTGGTAAAGTATACCCAAAGCTTTCAGGACTTTTCGATGGTATTTCTATACGAGTTCCGGTACCAGCTGGTTCAATCGTGGATGTGACGTTTATTTCAAAGAAAAAGACCACGGCGGAGGAAGTCAACCAGATACTCAAAAAAGC
>CAZOLF010000013.1:0-5138 GCA_964580855.1 uncultured Candidatus Saccharibacteria bacterium | reverse complement strand
TCTCGAAGCGTGCAACTACAGTGGAAGAAGTAAATGAGGCATTAAAGAAATCTGCTCTTGATTCTCGCTGGCAAGGTTTGTTTACTGTTACTGATGAGCCAATTGTTTCGTCAGATATTCTTGGAGACCCACATGCATCTATTGTAGACCTTGCAATGACACGAGTCGTAGGAGGAAACTTGGTAAAGGTATTGGCATGGTACGACAACGAAATGGGCTACACTCACGCACTAGTGCAACATGTAATCAAAACAGGGAATACAATAAAATAATATGAAAAAAACATTCATAGTACTTCTAATCATCTTGGCTTTAGCGATCATTGCATGGTTTTTACCTGTTTTGCCAACTAAAAGAAGGGTGAATGTTTTCCAGTGCTTTTTGCCACCATGTGATGGGGCTTGGCAAGAACGTATAGTTTTCGATTCTGGTAAAAATATTATGCAAGAATATAAAAATGAGAAGACTTATAATAATAACCTTTCTTATTTTCCAGGGGTTTATATTAGTGCTTTAAATCCAGAAGCAAAACTAGTTTTATATGATTCTTCGAATAAAATGAAAATAGAATATACAGAAAATGGAAAGGTGATTGGTGAAGGCGATTGGGATATCGAGGATAGACCAGATCGTTCAAATAGCAATTTACGGATGACACTATATTTTTCGACTCCTGATAATCCTAATAAAAGAGCAAATGGCCCTTATTTTTTAGATGCTATGGTTGATGGAAAATATAAAATTATTACCATTAATAGTAATCCCACAGCTGAGGGGATACAAAAACTTCTGGAAGAGGCGGGAGAGTATGTAAAAATGGAACCTGATCAAATCCCGATTGGTTCAAAATTTATTCGACAAAATGATTAGTCCACAATAAGATTACTCTTCTAATTTAGATCTCTCCTTTAAATACACACAGAGCATGGCCACGAAGGACAATTTGTCCTTCGTGGTTTTCTGATAGGTATAGATTTCCGCCAGGGAATTCTAGTGTTGTTTCATTTATATTAGGATTTTCTTTTTTTAGTATGGCATATACAGCGCAGGCGCCTGTACCACAAGCCAGCGTTTCTTTGCATCCACGTTCCCATACTCGGACTTTGAAATAATTATCACTAACTTTCTCTACAAATTCCACATTTATTTTATTTGGGAAGTGTGAATCATTTTCTATTTTTGGCCCAACATTTTCTATATTAATTTCCAATACATTTTCTACGAATCCTACAGCGTGTGGATTGCCCATAGAGACAAATTGAAGCGAAATATTTTCTAGAGTAAGTGGCTCAGTGGGGAAATCCGAATGAGTAAATACGGGTGCTCCCATATTTACCGAGAAAGTATTATCTTCATTACAAATTACTTTTTTTATCCCGTCACGAGTATCTATTGATAATTCTTTCACATTAGAATTTGTTTGTTCAAGGAAAAATTTCGCAATGCATCGGACTCCGTTTCCACACATTTCTGCCAATGTTCCATCGGAATTGTAATAATTCATAAAGCAATCTGCTTTTCCCGAAGATTCCATCAAGATCATTCCATCCGCACCAACACCAAATCGGCGGTGGCAGAGGAGTTTTATATTCTCTACATCTAAATCAAAAGATTTATCACGATTATCAATCATAATGAAGTCATTGCCCGTACCGTGATATTTGTAAAAGGTAGTCATAATTCCAATATATCACTTTGTTGTCAAATATTGTAAATGTGTATAACTATACCTTTACGAGGGGATTTATAGTATAATACAAGGGTATCTTTATTATCAAGTAACTATCTATAAATATTATGGCAGTAGCAAAAAAGACATCAGCTTTTATGAAGCCGATGAATATAAGTGAAGATTTGGCAAAGGTTGTTGGAAAAGGTCCAATGCCTCGCTCTGAAGTAGTAAAGGCTTTGTGGGTGTATATCAAGAAGAATAATTTACAAGACCCAAAAGCAAAGCGTAACATCGTTGCAGATGCAAACCTCAAGGCAGTTTTCGGAGGGAAAGCAGTTGTCAATATGTTTGAAATGACAAAGCTTGTTTCAAAGCACCTTTCCTAAAAATTTAATTTTTTAAACAAGATCCACCCATCTATCAGGGTGGTTTTTGTTTTATTTATCAAAGTGTTATAATACAAGTATGAATTTACATCCAATTATAGTGCATTTCCCAGTAGCATTTTTAACAATATGGGCTTTGTGTGAAGTTTTCCCTGTGTCTAAATGGTTTCCAAAGGTCAATTGGCAACCAATAAAGAATTTTCTTGTTTTGGTTGGGTTTGTGGGTGGTTGGGTTGCACAGATGACAGGTGAGCAGGCTGAGCATTTAGTAGGTGAGAGTAAGCTTGTTAGTACGCATGCATTTTTTGCCCAAGTTAGTATGGTTCTTTTTGGAATTTTTGCAGTGGAGGTTGTAATCAATTTTATTAAAACAAAATATTTTAATGTTTATCAGAAATTTGGTATTCTAGCCAAGATTATTGATTGGGCTTTAGGAATTTTACAGAAGAAGTTCTTCAGAATGTTCCTTGCCTTAGTGGCCTTAATTGCAATTTTCCTAACAGGGTTACTTGGGGGAGTAATTGTTTATGGTCCAACGGCTGATCCTATTGCACCATTTGTATTAAAAATTCTAGGTTTATAAAATTTAATGGAAAAATATGATTGTATTGTTGTCGGCGGCGGCGCATCAGGTCTTATGGCTTGTGGGCGTTTAGCCGAGCGTGGATTGCGAGTGCTACTTTTAGAAAAGAATAAAAAACTTGGTGAGAAGTTGCGGATTTCTGGCGGAGGAAGATGCAATATTACCAATGGCGAGAAGGATATTCACAAATTCGTCGCAACATATGGCAAGAAGGGGAAATTTCTATACTCAATTTATGATCAATTTAGCCCTGCCGACACTTTCAAGTTTTTCGAGGACCGTGGCTTGCCACTTGTGATACAAGCGCGCCAAAGAGCATTTCCCAATACAGAGCGTGCCGAGGACGTAGTAAAAGTAATGGAGAATTACGCAATTAATGGAAAAGTGACAATCAAGACCGGATCTCCTGTTACTCGCATCCATATGGAAAATAATTTAATTACTGGTATAAGTTGTGGCAAGAATTCTTACTCGGCGAAAGAATACATTTTTGCCACTGGTGGAGTATCTCATCCAGAGACAGGCTCGACCGGGGATGGATTCAAATGGCTACAAGAGCTTGGCCACAATATAGCAGAGCCTACGCCATCGATTGTGCCACTAGCCACAAATGACAAATGGAGTCACGAACTTGCAGGTGTGTCACTATCATTTATGAAGATTACATTTTTTGTTGAAGGCAAAAAGGCGTTTTCTAAAACAGGTAAAATACTTTTTACGCACTTTGGGCTTTCTGGGCCACTTATACTCAATAGTGCTACAAAAGTATCGGATCTTTTATACGACGGGCAAGTAACTGCGACGATAGATGCGTACCCAGATACGGACCTTGGAGCAATGGACAAGAAGTTGGTTACGATTTTTGATAATAATAAAAACAAAATTTTAAAAAATATAGTAAAAGAATTTACTCCAGAGGGTACACACAAGGGTATATTAATGTTGCTTGAGGACAAAATTGATTTAGCGAAGAAGGTGCACTCAGTGAGCCGTGATGAGCGCAAGATGATAGGTCATTTACTAAAGGCGCTCCCGCTTACAATCGACGGATTAATGGGATTCGATCGTGCTGTTATAGCCGATGGTGGTGTCCCACTCGAGGAGATAGATATGCGTACGATGAGGTCCTTGAAGGTCAAAAATCTTTTTATAACCGGAGACTTGCTACATATCAACAGACCATCTGGCGGATTTTCGCTCCAATTAATCTGGAGTACTGGTTATGTGGCAGGTAACAACGCGGGGTTAGTTTAGCTAGCTTTTTGTAGTATAATGCAAAGTATGAAATTATTTGTAGTATTTATTTTAATCATGCAAGCATTGTTTATGCTTGTGCATTACGCATTTTTCCGTTTTGGTCTATACAATTTTACGAGATTAGCTAAGTATAAATATGCATTTGGCAGTATTTTGTTTATGCTATCTATTTCTTTCAGTCTAAGTATGTTTTTAGTGCGTAGTTTTGACAATGCCTTTACATCCAATTTTTATTATTTGGCATGTGTATGGATGGGGACTATCTTTTGGTTATTTATTGCGGTGATTTTATGTGTATTCTTCCAAAAAGTTTTTTCACGTGTATCTTTTATAAAAAATACTCTTCCGAAAATATTTATTTTACTTGCTTTTGCTACTTCGATATATGGTTTGTACAATGCTCACAAGACAGATGTTGTTAAGGCTGATTTGTATATAGATAATTTGCCAAACGCTTGGGAAGGAGCTCGAGCAGTATTTATCGCCGACACACACTATGGAAATATACATACTACTCGCCAAGCTCGTACTGATGCCGAAGAGATCAATGCAATCAATCCGGATATTCTTTTCGTGTCAGGAGACTTTTTCGATGGGCCAAAGACGAATTTATTTCAATTCACCGATTTTTATAAAAATGTAAATCCAAAATTTGGTAAGTATCTTGCAAGTGGTAATCACGAGACCTATGCAGGCTTGCCTGAGAGTATAAAAGCACTCGAAGAGGGTGGCTTTGTCATTGCTGATAATAAAAATATTAATATAGAAGGTGTTCAAGTTGTTGGTGTGCCTTATGTCGCAAGTACCAAGAATCCTCTTGATGAAGAGAAGACAAAACAATTATTAGATGAAAAAGTTTTTGATAAAAATATACCAAGCATTCTGATCAAACATGTACCTATCTCCACGCAAGTTATGGCTGATGCAAATGTGTCTTTTGCATTCTTTGGGCATACACACAAAGGCCAAATGTGGCCAGTAGTCTATATAGAGAAATCACTTTTCGGAAAGCACTTTTATGGCTTTACAGATATTGGTAATACCAAATTCTATACAACAAGCGGTGTTGGATCTTGGGGGCCACCACAGCGCATAGGCAGTAATAGCGAAATGCTTTTGGTAACATTCCATAAAAAATAAAATGATCTACATCGATGTTCGAACAAAAGGTGAATACGACAGTGGTCACAAAGAGGGTGCACTACATCACGACATTATGCAAATGATGGAGGGTGTGTTT
>CAZOLF010000012.1:0-19174 GCA_964580855.1 uncultured Candidatus Saccharibacteria bacterium | reverse complement strand
ATTGAATTCCAAAAGACACACAATCTTGTGCCGGATGGGGTGGTGGGGCCGAAGACAAAAGCCGTAATAGAAAAAGTTTTAATTCAATAAGAATCTTAGGGTAGAAACAACGCGAACCTTTTTGTATTCAGGGGAACCTGGGTCTTTATCTGTGATATCAAATACTCCTTGATTACCTCGAGCAATACTACCCACAGATGAGCCTGAATTTTCTGCAAATTGACTTGCAGTCTCGCGAGCATTTTTGATTGCTTCAGCTAGCATCTCTGGCTTGATGCTATTTAAATCAGAGAATGTGAATGCAATTGAATTCTGATTTAGCACGACACCTCTTTTTACCAATAACAAAGTTTCATTGGATACGGATTTTGCCAAGTCTACTTTCTTTGTATAGACAGAGAGTTGGTTTGTAGAGTTGTAGCGGAAGGCTGCTTCTTTGTACGTATCTTGATAAATGTTTACAGGTGCGACATTGATCTCAGATTCCTCGAAACCTTTTTCTTTGAGGAATCCTTTTATTGTTGTGATATTTTTCTCTATATCAGAATAAAGGGTATCAATATTATTTGATTTTACCTCGAAGTTCAGCGACCATACAGCTGTGTCAGCCTTAACAATTTTTTCAGATAAACCTTTAACTTCCACATAAGATCCTTGTTTAGAAAATCCTCGAGCGGAGAAAAAGAAGACTACGCTGAATGCTAATAATGCAATGCTTACTATTAAAAATGCTGTGTTTTTAGTGTTATTTTCCATACTCTCAGTATACCATATAACTTCCGTATTCTTTCTTTGTGCAATCGAGCACCGTACATATTAATAAAGCCCGACATTGCCGGGCTTTTATTGTTACGAAGGATCCATAAACACCTTTATCTCATTTATAAGATCTAGTGTGTCAAAATTTTCTACATTGATAATCTTATTATCAATATTATCGAAAATTCCGTCGGTAAGAATTAGGAAGTACTTCTTTCGAATTTCCGCAAGGTGGATAATCTCCAATTCGGGAATATAGACAAAGTCCTGTTTACCGTATCCGTAGTCTTCTAGAGAACGGATGAAAGAATGATGCTTCTCAATAGAAGCTTGTGTTGATGCGATAAATAATATTCTCATGTTTATTTTATTTAGTTTTTAAATAACAAAAACCAGCTAATTAAAGCTGGTCCTTGTTTTCATATAGATTTATTACACAAACGCAAATACCAGCCTTTTAACTTGTAGCTGGGCAACAACACACCACTTTTTGTGTAAACATACTCATAGAATTTATAATATCAGAGAGAATCTTTGTCGTCAACAAAATATAGATGTCTGTTATTTTTTCATAAGTATTAACTTAGAGCCCGAGCCCAAGACTAGTAGCACAATTGCAATAGAGAAGTGTGGTAAATGACCTACAAGTTCAATAGGCCCGAGTAATACAAGTGTCGTTGCCAAGAATATTGCTAAACAGATTGTAGTAGTGCGAGTAATAAGCCCAAGCAGGAAGAATATACCAAATAGGATTTCAACACTTCCGGCGGAGAATGCAAACCAGTAATTAGTAAATCCTTCAAAGCCAAGCGTCTGCATAAAATTCCAATTGTGAGTGGATAAGAAATTATCGGTCAAAGACGGAGATAAGATTTTTTCTGTAAATCCTAGGAGTATCAAGTTCAATCCAGTCGCGACGCGCAATATTGGCAAACCATAGCTGTGCATAGGGTGGGTTATAGGCTCTATCAAATTTGTATCCTTAATCTTCCATTTTGGGCGACCAATAATAATTACATAAATTGCAAAGCCGATCATTTCCAAAGTGTCTAGCATTTCATACATACCATACTCGCTAATACCAAGGATAAACAAAATTATGATCAATAATCCGCCAATCCTTTCATACAGTCCGAGTAGGATCATTACCCCAGCCACAAATTGTAGTACGAGCATTAGTGTTCCGACGGTACCGACGGGGGGTAGATTGGGAGCAAATATAAAACCTTGAATAGAAAATATAATAAATGCCAAACCGAATCCAATACTTGCAAGTGACAAGACTTTTGGCGCCCACTTTTCGATGGATGCATTTAATCTATTTGGAACCTTCAATTTCTTTTCAAGATAAATTCCAAATCCAACAATAACAAGGCCCAAAATAATAGCCAAAATAACATTAGGATCGGTAATTTTATAAAATGGGATCTGTTTTTCCGGCGTTGCAAACCACTTAACGTGAGCAAAGGTAACAAAAGGCGATAGTAATAAGAATGAAACAAGAAACATTTTTATTTTTTGTATTTTCATATTGGTATATAAATTGTAGCATAAAACATAAGGTTTAATATAGCAGGTCTATATTAAAAAAATTGATATCATTGTGTTATTATATAGAGACATGTTTTTGAAATTTTTTAGGGCCAATATGCGCAAGCCAATATTCTTTATACTTTTGATTGTAGTTATTCCACTCATTGTTTTTTTAGTGTGGGGTTCTTTGAAGGTTGCTAATAGCTTAAAAGTAAAAGCCCAACTTAGGGATCAAGAGGTTTACCAAGCGCGGTTTACCCATAAGGATTACACAATCGTAAAAGGGGATGTAATCGTTGCGATTTTACAAAAAGAGGCAGGACTTGATTATGATACAACAACCAAGATAATTAATTCGATAAATAAGGCACAGAAAGGTTTGCAAATAAAAGAAGGCAACAAGATTAATTTTATTTATTTTGACGGAATTTTCCAGGGTCTATCATACGACATTAATGATGAGAAATTTATAAAAGTCAGCGTAGAAAATGGTAATGTAAATTCGGTGGTTGAAAATATTCCGTATGAAGTTGAAGTGGTTGTAAATAAAGGCACGATTCAGTCATCTTTTTATGCCGATGGAGTATCTGTGGGCCTGACACCGCGCGTGATTATGGAATTGGCAGGAGTCTTTGCTTGGGATATCGACTTTGTAAATAGTTTGTACGAAGGCGACAACTTTTATCTAGTGTATGAGAAACTGATTCGCGATGGCGAGGCTGTGGGCACACGCGATATTTTGGCAGCGAGATTTACAAACGACGGTACTGATTATTATGCATATAGAGTTGTAGATGAAAAAGGCAATATAAAATATTATGCGGAAAATGGCGATGCCAAAAAGCGTTTACTTTTAAAAACACCGCTCAACTTCAAGCGCATTAGCTCGCAATTCACTCGTAGTCGTAGGCACCCTGTCACCGGAGCATGGCGTGCACACAAAGGAATAGACCTTGCTGCATCTACTGGTACGCCTGTCGAGAGTGTGGGCGATGGAGTCGTGACATACGCTGGCAACAATGGGGGCTATGGCAAATTTATAAAAATCAATCACGGTCAAGGCTTCGCCACAGCATATGCACACCTTTCAAAAATTTATATAAAGAATGGCGCACGAGTCACCCAAGGGCAATTGATCGGCGCAGTGGGTACTACTGGTACATCGACAGGCCCACATCTCCATTATGAGATGCATAAAAATGGCGTTGTGGTCCACCCATTCAATACCGAAGTTCCAAAAGATGTGCCAATCCCGAAAGACCTCAAACCCCAATTGGCAGAAACGGTGGCAGAGTACAAAGAGAAGTTGAATTAATTTTTTAAAATGGATGTTATAATAGCAATATGGAAAAGACTATAAAACAACGAATGGGGAAAATTTATATTGCAGTTACTGTTGGAATCACTGTTATTATCTTAATGATAGGTAAGTTCTATGCTCATAAATTAGGGCTTGAGTTCATAGCTTTAAATGCTTTGATAAGTAGTGTTATTGCAAGCTCTACATTTATTACAGGGTTTTTACTTGCGGGGGTATTTGCAGACTATAAAGAAGTAGAGAAAATTCCATCTGAAATCCGTTCATCGCTTGAGAGTATTTTATCCGAAGGGGATGCGTTGAAAAGGAAAGATTCCGGTTTTGATAATTCAAAAATAAAAGAAATAGTAAAGAATTTCATCACAGAATTTGAAGAAGGGCTCAGTGATACCAAAAATCATAGCCATATGACTTGTGCATTAGATGCAATTTCCGAGCTTGATGTAGTATTTGATGATATGGAAAAGAGGGGCGTGCCTCCAAATTATATGACACGGATCAAATCTGAGCAGTCACATTTGCGTAAAATGTTGTTGCGTGTGTACCATATCCAAAAGACAAATTTTATACCTTCTGTTTCTGTGCTTGTGCAATCGATTGTTATGTTAGTAATACTACTATTGATTTTCACAGACATAGATATTTATACTGGCATGATAGTTTTCGGAATACTTTCCTATTTACTCCTTTACACTATGCGTTTAATCGAAGTTTTGGAGAAGCCGTTCCGCAAAGGCAAAGACGATACCTGTGATGATGTAAGTATTTTTCTCCTCAGAGAATTAAGAGAGAGCCTATAGCTAAAAAGAGGTTTTTATTTTACAGCAAACGGATTAAAGTTTGTATCTTTGTCGTAGTAGTCTTCATTCTCATTCTTTTTCAGGAACTTTACCACTCTGTAAGTGACAGGAGTTAATACTACTTCAACTAGTGTTTTGAAAATGTAGTTTGAAATGATGAGGGTGAGAAGAAGGGAGCCTGGGAGGATGCCAACAAAAGCGATTAAAATAAATAGAGTGCTGTCAACAAATTCTCCGACTACTGTCGAGCCTATGGTGCGTGCCCAGAGGTGCTTGCCCTTCATCCATAATTTCATTTTTGCCAAGATAAGAGAGTTTGAAAAGCTTCCGCACATATATGCCACGAGGCTGGCAAGGATGATCCTTGGTGTTAATCCTAGGATTGCATCATAAGATGCTTGATTCTCCCAGCCTGGAGCAGGAGGCAATTTACCAACAACAACAAAGACAATTGACATCAATAACGCACAAAAGAATCCGAGCCAAATGACGCCTCGAGCTCTTTTGTATCCATAAACTTCAGTCAAAATATCGCCGAATATATAGGAGAGAGGGAAGAGCAATGTGCCTCCGTCAAAAGTAAACCAACCAAAATCTACAATCTTCGTCGAAGCGACATTTGAGATAAGTAAAACCGAGACGAAGAAGACGCTTATGGTCCCGAGATATTTATAACTTTTTTGTATTTCTTTCATACTTTCTGGTGCGGAGGGAGCGAGATTCGAACTCGCGAGGGGCTCTCACCCCTGATTGTTTTCAAGACAATTGCCTTCAACCACTCAGCCATCCCTCCGAGGAGGATAATACCAGAAATACGCTTTTATCGCAATTGTGATATTCTTTATATATGCGATATCTCGGTATTGATTATGGGTCCAAAAGGGTAGGCTTGGCGACATCAGACGATGGAGGTGCCTTTGCTTTCCCTTACAAAATTCTCAAGAATGATACAACTCTTGTGGATACTATCCACAATATTTGCGGAGAGGAAAATATTTCAGCAATTGTGGTAGGTGAGAGCACAGACCTAAGTGGAGCCCCAAACAAAATAATGGGTAGTATTGAAGAACTGGTGAAAAATCTCGAAGCAGATCTAGGCTTGCCAATTTATTTACAAAAAGAATTTATGACTACAATCGAAGCGCGAGGCCGAGCAGGCAAGGAGGTGAATAATGCCCGCAAAGTTGCGAAAGCGGAACTTTCTGCGGCGGACGCATCCGCCGCAGCCCTAATCCTCCAACGATATTTGGATAAAAAGAATGTAAATAAATAGTTTATGAACTCCGAGACAAAAAATTGCCAAAACTGTAAAGCAAGCTTTACCATCGAGCCGGATGACTTTTCTTTTTATGCAAAAATGGGGTTGCCGGTACCAGGCTTTTGTCCTCAATGTAGATTTCAGCGTAGACTGGCGCATAGAAATGATAGGTCTTTATACCGAAGGGAATGTGGTTTGTGCAAGAAAAAAATCATAAGTATTTATCATACAGATTCAGTAATTCAAAAAGTTTACTGCCCAGAGTGTTGGTGGAGTGATAATTGGGATCCATCAGAAAGTGGATTTGATTATGATTTTAATAAAGATTTTTTCACTCAATATTTCCAATTCAAGAATCAGGTTCCGCATCAGTCTGTTTATCAATCCAAATTTGTTGATAGCGAATATTGTAATTTTGGAACAGAATACAGGAATTGTTATCTAGTTTTTGGTGGTTATAAAAATGAAAATGTATCATACAGTACTTTTATAGGAGACACTAGGGAGTCTATTGATATTACGCTTTCCCTTAATATTGAATTGTCTGCGGAGGCCATCAATTGTTTTCGTAGCTCGAAGCTTGCACATTGCCATAGCTGTGAAGATTCCAGTGAATTGACCATGTGTGTGGATTGTCATGGTTGTATATCATGTTTCGGCTGTGTTGGTTTACGTAATAAACAGCATTGTATTTTCAACGAGCAATATACAAAGACTGAATATGAAAACAAAATCAAAGAATTGAATATTGGGAATTATAATAATTTTATTGAAATTAAAAAATCATTTAATGAATTTATTTTAAAATATCCTTTTAAATACAATCGAAATAAAAATTCTGTATATTGCGATGGTGATGATGTGAGGAATTCAAAGAACTCTCATGAAGTATTTTGGGGGAGTAATCTCGAGGACGTTAAATATACTTTTTTTGTTGTTAATTCAAAAGACTCATACGATTTAACAGGTATAGGTAGCACCTCAGGGATATCTGAACAGCTCTATGAAATCTCGAGTTCTTTTGGGGGATACAATCAAATCGTTGGAATTCGTACACTATTCGACCGGAACTCTTTTTATAGCGAAGATTGCCACAATTGTAATGATATATTTGGTTGTATTGGACTCAAGAAGAAGTCTTATTGTATTTTTAATAAACAATACTCTAAAGAAGAATATGAAATACTATTACCAAAAATTTTAAAACAGATAAATGATATGCCGTATATAGATAAAAAGGGTAGGCAATATACATTTGGAGATTTTTGGCCAATAGAATTTTCACCTTTTGGATACAACGAGACAAAAGGTCAAGAATATTTTTATTTAACAAAAGAGGAGATAATAGATCAAGGTTATAATTTTTACAACAAAGAAGATTCAAATTATAATATTACTATTAGAAATTCAGAAATCCCAGTTGATATTAAATTTGTAAACGAAGATATTACAAAAGAAATTATAGAGTGCGAGCACAAAGCGAACTGCAAACACCTATGTACAAAAGCTTTCAAGATTATTTCGAGCGAGCTCCAAGTATTGAAAAACTTGAATTTGCCATTGCCACGGACTTGCCCGAATTGTAGGTATTACGAAAGATTGGCAAAACAAAATCCAATCAAACTATGGCATCGTTCGTGCATGTGTGAATTAAATAACCATGGACACGAAGGGAAATGCCAAGTAGAATTCGAAACTTCGTATGCTCCCGATCGGCCGGAAAAAATCTATTGTGAAAAATGTTATCAGCAAGAAGTGGTGTAAAATTAAAACAACGCACATAATTTATGGCGTTGGTTTAAAGGAAAGATTTTAGATAATCAAACAAAGAGAACCCTGTATAGATTATTGCATTCCACCAAATATTGATGGAAAGTGCGCTTGCGAAGAACAATAACTTTATTCTAGTTTCTTGGAAACCGTCGTAAAGAAATGCTCCCTTTCGGAAGTAAATTACAGTTACGAACGCATCCCTGAGAAAAAAGAATAAGAAAAGCAATTTTTTATTGCTTTCTGCCCATTTGATTATAAGCTGGAGAGCTTTGTTTTCAGAATGGAGTTGATTTTTATCTTGATGAGCTTTTTTGAGAGACTCAAGTAAAAACCAATCGACCTTGAAAAGGTCATAGAGTTTGAGCATTATTATGCCGATAACAATCGTTACAATTGTTGAGGCGACTACACTTATGGTATAGCCCAGAAGGTACACAAAGGCTGGGTTTATTATCACTCCTTGAGTGCTATTTACTATGTATCGTATAGCAATTCCCGCGCCAAATCCGGTAAGTTTTTTGGTGCTCATTTCAATTTATTTTGATTGAGTATAGCATAAACTTACAATTTTGATACATATGTAATTTAAGGTATTATGTTTGTATGGAATACGTAAGTTATGAAGAATTTAAAAAGATGGATATGCGGGTGGGGACTATCCGCTCGGTAGAGCCTGTGCCCGATACTGATAAATTGCTTAAATGCATGATTGATTTTGGCGAAACAGAAGAGGTAGGGGAAGAAGGGGAAGAGAAGACAACAATACCGAAATTACGCCAGATTGTTTCCGGAATCAGAGAATTTTATCCTGAGTATGAGAAATTGGTTGGCAAGCAAGTTTTATATATTGTAAATTTAGAACCACGCAAAATCAAAGGCTTTGAAAGTAATGGAATGCTCATGGCAGTGGACGGCAAAGATGGGAACCCTGTATTTCTAATCCCTGAAGTTGAGGTAGATTCCGGAACAAAAGTTCGATAAAAATGGCAACTATCTGCTATACTGGGTTAGTAAATGCTTGATCCTATAACAATAATTCAAACAGTAGGCCTTGTCGGAATATTTCTTATTATTTTCGCGGAGAGCGGACTTTTCTTTGGTTTTTTTCTTCCAGGAGACTCGCTTCTTTTTACCGCAGGGCTTTTTGCTTCGACCGGATTTTTCCCTCTTACTTCTCTTATTGTTGGCTGTATTATTGCTGCTATTCTTGGTGACAGTGTTGGGTATTTTACGGGTAAAAAAATTGGGCCAAGACTTTTCACAAAAGATTCATCATTTTTCTTTAATAAAAAGCATGCCATTACTGCAGAAAAATTTTACAAGAAGTATGGGAGCAAAACAATTGTCTTGGCAAGATTTATACCGATTATAAGAACTTTTGCCCCTATTGTGGCAGGGGTTGGCCAGATGAAATACAAGAAGTTTGTATTCTTTAACATATTTAGTGGTATATTGTGGCCACTCGTTATGATTTTGGCAGGGTATTATGTTGGGAGATATATCCCGAACGCCGAAGAATATTTATTGCCGATCACTCTGGGGATAATTTTTGTCTCTCTTGCCCCAATCTTTTTACGAGTTCTTTTTCGAAAGAAGCATTCTTCTGTTTAAGTGTTCAATATTGTATAATAGGAGTTGATGAAAAATATCTATAACAATCATCTGTCTGCCCCAAAGTATCTTATGATGTCTTCATATGCTTTGGATATTTCTGATCAATCAATCAGATACGGGAAGCTTGTTCCATCTCGTAATGGTTTCCAAATAGTGCACGCAACTGAAGTCTTTTTATCCGGCGGAGTTGTTGTTTCTGGAAAAATTGAAGATGACCGAGCACTAGTCAAAGCACTAACCGAAATACGAATTAAAGAAAAAATGCTTTTTGTGAGGATATCCCTTCCAGAAGAACAAATGTATCTTTTCAATTTGGTTCTTCCAATAATGCCTTATAAAGATATAAGGGAAACTATCTTGCTTCAAATTGAGGAGCATGTTCCACTTTTAGCATCTGACATAGTTTTTGATTTCGATCTTGTAAGGGAAAGTGAGACACATATTACTGTTCAAGTGTCGGCATCTTCCGCTATTTTAATAGAAAGTTATCTTTCGGTTTTTGAACAAGCGGGGCTCGTGCCACTATCCTTTGAGATAGAAGCTCAGTCTATAGCACGAGCCGTAATACCTGCAGACTATAAAGGCACAGCGATGATTGTTGATTTCGGTCAAACTCGCACTGGGATTTCGATTGCGGATGCAGGGCGTGTTCTGTTCACTTCGACATTTAGTATTGGGGGCAGGGATTTATCGGAGATGATTGCCAAAAATTTTAATGTGTCTATTTCAGAAGCCGAAAAAATGAAAATGATTTACAGTCAGGGGAATAGTATTGATAGCGAAATATTTCCAATCATACTGAACGGGATTTCTGTTTTGCGTGATGAGCTCAACAAACATTATAGTTATTGGCATACACACGAAGCCGAAGACGGCAAATTGCGTCCTAAAATTGAAAAAATAATTCTTTGTGGAGGGAACGCAAATCTCAGTGGGGTAGCGGAATATTTCGAGGCAAGCCTCCATTTGCCAGTAGAGCATGCTGATGTTTGGGTGAATATTTTAGACATTAAAAATGAGATACCTCAAGTGGCTTTTCGTGATTCTCTTTCGTATGCGACAGTGCTTGGGCTTTCACTTCTGGATTTTAATTTAGAATAATATATGCTTATCAATATTTTACCATCAGACGAAAAAAAGTTGATCCGCAAAGAGTACAGACTCCGACTGTCTTCAATATGTTTATTTTTCCTTGCTACTCTTTTTGTAATAGCGACATTTTTATTAGTACCTCTCTATGTATCATCTCAATACAAGCTTGATGCTTTAACTAAAAATTTAAATTCTTTGGATAAAAATAACATAGACACTTCGTTGGCCGATTACAAAAAGTTGGTTCTCGATGTTAATTCAACTTTAGCAATTCTCGAAAAAGGCCAAACTTCTCGCAGTGCACCTGCTGATATGATAGAAAGGATTGTCGTTTCACGCCCAAAAGGCATAAGATTTTCACAGATTGTCTATACTGTTGTGTCTCCAGAGGTTTCTACTCTTCGGATAAATGGTACGGCCTCAGATAGGGCGTCGCTTCGAGCGCTCGAAACAACACTTGAATCTGACCCGCAGGTAAAGAAGGTGATCTTACCTGTCTCGAGTTTTACCAAGCGAACTGATATTGGCTTTAATATAATCTTAAATTTGTAAAATTATGCCACGAAAAAAAACATACTACATATTTTCTATATCACTACTCTTTGCTCTGGCTTCGATTGCTGTTTTTACATTGATGTTCATGGCTTTAAAGAAAAAAAATGAGAGCGCTTCTGCACTTTCCCAAAATATACAAAGTAGCTCAAATCAGGAAGAGAATATTGCAACATTAAAGAAAAATATTCAAACAACTAATGAGGCACGAAACAGGGTCAACTCATTCATTGTAAATGAAAATAGTATAGAAACCTTTGTCTCTTGGATGGAAGATCAAGGTAATAACATTGCACTCGATGTTACAGTAAAAAATGTTGATCTACTGCCTAAAAAGAAAAACACCCTTGCTGTCTCAATGGAAACGAAAGGTAGCTTTGATCAAGTTATGCATTTTATCAATATGATTCAATACGCCCCTTATCAAATTTTGATAACTAGTACTTCTTTGACTTCAGCAGTCAAGGCTCCGACTTTAGCGAGTCAGTCAACGCCTGAAAGTAAAAAAGAAGAACCTGTGTATGAATGGAATCTCCAGATAGGGTTTGAAGTTACAAGTTATAATCCTGTAAAAAATTAATTATGAATATTCCTTTTCTTAAAAAAATAACTTCCAAGTTCAAGAAAGAATCTTTTAAAAATGAATTTTCTTTTCGACCTCATCACGATTGGCGGATTGTGATAAGAGCTTTCTTCGTGTGTGGTATAGGATTGATTCTAATGAGTTTTTATTTATCATATAAAATCAACAACGAGGAAATTTTTAATTCTAATAACAAAGGGGGAGGGGAAGGGTTGGTTACCATAAATCAAAAATCTCTGGAAAAAGTTCTGGCTTCCTTCCAGGCTAATGAAGAAAAGATAAAAAAAATAAAAACAGGGCAATTCACTGACCTTGACCCAAGTAAACAAAATTAGTTTGTGCCCCTGGTAGGAATCGAACCTACATCGACGGCTTAGAAGTCCGCTGTTCTATCCATTGAACTACAAGGGCAATGCTATAAAGATACCACTAGAAAGCTCTTTTTCCAAGGGCTTTTTATTTACCCCTTGCTTTTTTTAAAAAATAATGTATAATATGTACAAATTATTCGAAAATGAAAACGATAAAAATAAGTATCTTAGTAGCCATTTTGGGCTTTTTTGTGGGCTGTAAATCCAGTTCAAATTCTGTAGATAATGATGATGTCTATGCATCAAAATCTAGTGGTAGTAAAAAGGGGAGTGATTTAGGAACTGCCCTAAACTTCCAGCGTAACATTAAAGGCAAACTATCACCTGAACAACTTAAACTTGTTCATTTTACATTACCTTACACTTTAGTTTTTACTGGTTCAGTTTTTATTCCCGACATATCTGTTGTTAATGGTAAAGTTATAGACAATAGTAAAACTGAAATTCGCTCCGGGAAGATTCCCAAAGGTGTGAAAGGAACTATTAAAGCCTATACTTTTAATGTAGATGGAGAAATTGATAGAATAATGATTTCTTTTTCTAAAAAACATACCAAATACCAACGGTTATGGTTTAGGCGGGTAGATGGAGGAAGTGGAAACCCTGGTGGCGGTTACTTTTACTTGGAAGGCAGTTACGTTGAAGATAGCAATGTTTTTTGGTATTTTTCTCCTGGATATCTTTACCCGGGTTGGGATCTCTGGAACCAATGGCCTTGCTTTGACTATACAGACAATACTTCTACTGTAATAATAGAAGAAGGTGACGCCGAAGGGGATTACTAATAACCCCAAAACTATTTTTTTTGTTCTAAATTTCTATAACATAAAAGGCCTCGTACTATTTATAGCGCGAGGCCAATTATTTTATTTAATTTTTAGTATTGGTAATCACCAAACCCTGTTGATTCTGTATCGTTACCATCTAGATTCAATCTCGTATCAGATTCATCATACATCATAGTATTTTCTGGATATAGGATATCGTTCTCAAGGTCTCCTTGTTTGTTTAGAACACTCATAATGATTCCTCCAATAAATAGTGGGACCATAATCCATCCAAGGATTGTGATAACTGCAGTCCATGTCCCTGTACCTTTCTTTGGGGCTGGGGCAGATCCACCGTGGAGAGCTTTCAAATTCTTATAGAGGACGAACACATAAGTCATCATGAATGGTGTTAGGAATAGCATTGCAATCGGTGATGCAAGAATTAACAAAAATGGAATGATTGATAACACCACATTGAGTAATAGAGAAACTATGAGGTACAAGAGGGTCATAAATAGTAACCGTCCAAGGATACCCCACCATCGGCCTCGTACATATTCTCGACTTGCGAGCATTGCGCCCATATACTTTTTATCTTCAATCACAATAATATATGTAGCGAACATGAACCAAACTGAAAAAATGATTCCTGGAATTATGAAGAAGAAAAATCCACCCATAATAATTAGCCCCATGAGTATTCCTGTTAGGAAAAAAGGAAGGATGAATCTTTTCGCCTTTCGGTATGATTCTTTTACTCCCATATTTTCACCACTATTTTGGATGGCAACTACTAGTGCCGCTTGGGCCCAGATGTAGAATATCATTATGATAACAATGAAAATCACTGCCAGTATTCCTACCATCATTATTCCACTAGCCATGGACACACTTCCACTTACTACTCCTAGAATGCCTGCCCCAATCCCACCCACCATAGCCATTATTATTATGAGTACCATTGGCAACAGCATAACCATTGCAAAGGTTTTGAATCTTGATTTATAGATTACCCAAGTTTCTTGTAATGTATCCACAGGACCAGGGAAAGACCCTGAGGCTGTTGGCGCCGACATCGGTGTTGAAACGGGTGTCGACATTTCTTGATCATTCATTTTATTTTTTAATTAAATTAATATTATAGCGACCGAGCTACTTTATATATTGTACAACAATTTAGAATTTTTTGCGTCATTTTTTACCCAGCTTGAAAAAATGGGGGAAATAAGGTATTCTTTGGTTTAGTTGCGCGATTAGCTCAGTTGGTAGAGCAACCCGTTTACACCGGGAAGGTCGCAGGTTCGAGTCCTGCATCGCGCACAAAATCTGGGAGATTTTGTGCGAGACGGAGCGTGTCGACGCGAGTCCGGGTCGGGCAAATTTTTACCAAAAAATTATGCCTGACCACAAAGTCTATTGATTTTTTGTGCGCCAACAATTATATGAAAATAACTATTTTATACGAAGATGCGAATGTACTGGTTCTCAACAAGCCAGCAGGTATTTCTGTGCATGGTGATGGCAAGGGGAATGGCGAATACACTGTAGCAGATTTTATTTTAGAAAATTATCCAAAATTGAAAAATGTTGGGGAGAAGATGGAAATTCCTCGAACTGGCGGAGGTAAAGTAGATATCCCACGCCCGGGTATTGTGCATCGCTTGGACAAAGAGACATCTGGCGCACTGATTGTGGCTAAAAATAAAAAAACTTTTGAATTTCTAAAAGAGCAATTTCAAAATCACAAAATTCAAAAAACATACAGAGCGTTTGTGTATGGCAAAGTTGCGGATCCAAAGGCCTCACTTGCAAGTGGAGGGAAGGGGATTATAAATGCACCGATTGGCCGGAGCCCAAATGATGTCCGGATGTGGACAGCAGGGCGTGGGGCACGAGGTAATAATGGCGAACTTCGCGATGCTGTTACTGAATACAGTGTGCTCGATAGATTTTATGATACCGACGACGAGAGTGATATGAAAAAAGTTGAACATCAATTTTCATATATAGAAGCACATCCAAAAACTGGCCGAACTCACCAAATCCGCGTCCACTTCCGGTACATTAATCATCCAATAGTTTCCGATCCGCTTTATTCAGGCAAAAAAGAAAAATCATTAGGCATGAAGCGCCTTGCACTTCACGCATACAAAATAACTTTCGAATTACCAAAAGGAGAGAAAATCACAATCGAATCCCCACTACCTGCTGACTTCAAAAAGGTTATAAAAGAATACAAACTAAGACAATAAATTACGAAGTTGCGGAAAAGGCTCATATATGCTAAAGTGGTGCCTATGACAAATACGATGATAAAATTGACTCCTGTTGATATGGGATCTCGAAAAAAGCTTGATTTTAAAGCTGGGGATACTGTTCGCGTATGGAGCAAAATTCAAGAAAAGGGCAAGACTCGTCTTCAGGCTTTTGAAGGTCTTGTATTGGCTCGTAAGCATGGTGCAGAAATTGGGGGGACATTTACAGTTCGTAAAGTTGCAAGTGGTGTGGGGGTTGAGCGTATCTTTCCACTGTATTCTCCAAACGTAGACAAAATTGAAATCCTTCGCCGTTCAAAAACTCGTCGTAGTAAGCTATACTTCATCCGTACAAAGGCTGTGAAGGAAGTAAAGAAGAGATTAAAGAGTATAACTCTTTCAAAAGAAGAATCAAACGAAGAATCACTCCAATCAGAAAAATCAGAAAGCTAAATCAAAAATCCGACGTAAGTCGGATTTTTGATTGGGATTGAAAAATACTATATATTCTGTATACTTGGTTTGGGTTTAATAATGCGCGGGTGTTGAAATTGGTAGACAAGCACCCTTGAGGTGGGTGTGCCGTAAGGTGTGGAGGTTCAAGTCCTCTCCCGCGCACAATATGAAAGACACTTCACCATATATTGTAAAAGTAGATGCACATATAACATTGCGGATTCGTACGAAACGCGATGCTCTTCAAATTTTTACCCTTGTGAAACAAAATAAAGATCATCTTTCAAAATTTCTATCTTGGGTGAGTAAGACAAAGACTGTTTCTGATAGCGAGAATTTTATTGCACGAAAGTTGAAAGATTTTAAAAGTGGGGACAGTTGTGATTTCGGAGTATTTTATGATAATAAAATGATTGGCTCCGCTGGGTATAATAAAATTAATAATATTGATAAAATTGGAGACATTGGGTATTGGGTCTCAAAAGAATATGAAGGCAGGGGTATAATGAGTAAGGTGATTGCTAAAGTAATTGAAATTGGAAAGAAAAAGTATAAATTACATCGTATACAAATCAGAATGGATGTAAAAAATAAGAAAAGCCAAGCAATTCCAAAAAGGCTCGGCTTCATTTATGAAAGTACAATGAAAGACGCAACTCTCAGAGATGGTAAATTCCATGATATGGAAATGTGGGTTCTGATTGTGTAAACGCTCATAGGCATAAGAAATTATTTTTATGTTATAATTTCCGCATGTCTTTAATTTTATTTCTTGAACTAATTTTTATTGTTTTTTTTGCGTGTATCCTCGGTATTCTTTTTTATTGGATGATAAGTGCAATGCGTGCCAAGGTACCTTTTATTTGCGTGCCCAACACAATCTTACCTGATATTGAGAAAGCCTTAGATATAAAAGGGGATACTGCCATTGTTTATGATCTAGGTTGTGGTGATGCGAGGATATTGCGACATTTAGCCCGGAAACATCCAAAAAGTAATTTTATAGGGATAGAGAATAGTTCTTTTCCGTATCACGTTGCCAAAACAATTTCTTGGTGGAATAAAAAACGCGGGTATCCGGATAATGTACAAATTTTGCGCCAGGATTTCTTTGATCATGACTTATCAAAAGCGACACATGTTTTTACATATCTTTTCCCAAAAGTGATGGATGATATGCTCGGCAAACTTGAAAGAGAATTACCAAAAGGCGCTCGGCTCGTTTCTGCGAGTTTTGAATTTACTCACAAGCGTCCTTTAATGGAAATTGATCTCGGGCGTAGGAAATATCAGCTTGCACGCAAACTTTTTGTTTATGAATTTTAAAATAGGTGATATAATGTACATATGGTAAATGCTGACTTACTCAAATATATAACAACTCAAAAATCTCGAGGTCTAAAGCGTGAAGATATATCAAACAAGCTTGTATCTGCTGGTTGGAATGTTGCTGATGTTGAAGAAGGGTTGGAACAGGTTTTTAGTATTGTAAATGAAATATCTCAAATTTCTGATACTCAACCTTCTTCTGGTATCGCATCACTGAAAGATAAATATCGTGAGCCAGTTGTGAAGCCTGTTGACTCTACTCCTGTATATAACCCAGAAGTCGTATCGTCAATGGCGCAAGCATGGCGTAAACCAGAGCCGTTATCAGCGGACCCCAAACAACCATCTTTTGGAGGTGGGACAACTTTTAAGATTCCCCCAACAATCAAAGAAGAATTTATGCCGAAGATTGCCCCAAAGCCGTATAGTCCCGCTTCTTCTATGAATAATGCACCTATGAATATTCCATCTAGTATGCCTCGGGTTCAAAGTGATGGACCTGTGAAAATTCCTGAAACAATTCCTAATATTATGTTCAATGATTTCAAGCCTGCCTCGACTCAGGTGCCCCCGTCTTCGGCTCAAGTCCTCACTCCAAATGCCTACTCTACCAACCCGCTTTCTACTATTACTTCATCTTATAAAAAAGATGTAACTATGATGGAGATGCAAATGCCTCAGTCAAGTAATTCTTTTAAGTGGGTTAAGCCACTGATTATAGTTGTACTTTTATTTATGATAATAGGGGGAGGAGTTTTTGCTTATAATAAAGGCCTGATATCAGCGCTTCCTTTTGAGATTCCGTTTATGACTAAAAGTCCTCAGAAAGTATTGGCAGGAGTAGCTCTCGCACAAAGCAAGGTATCGTCTTGGAAAGGTGAAGGTGAAGTCAAAATAGAAATGCCTAATTACTCTGGTTCATTTGGGACCGCTCCTACCAAAGATACTTTCCTATTTACATTTAACTCACTTTTTAATCGCGCAGAAGATCTACAAAAAAATGTTTCTACCAAATTTAATTTGATAACTCCGTATACTTCAGAGGCTATAAATTCTGAATTTCGAGCTCTGGGTGGAAAAGAGTATCTTTATATACCAAAGTTTTCTGATCCGTTACTTTCTTTACTATTCTTGGAATCAGGTTGGGTTTCTGTGGAAGAGAATTCTGCAGATTCCTTAATGGAATATCTACCCGAGAATCTTTCGAGTGAGAGCTTGACCCAAAAAAGGAATGCTCTTCTTTCTGTCGCACAACAAAAGCAATACACAGATGTCGTGATGTCAGTACTAGAAGATGCGTTTACTAAAATTCAAATCACAAAAAATCCAAATACAAATTTGAAAGGGGTGCCAGTTTATCATTATTCATTAATATTGGACAAAGAAACAATCAAGCACCTGATGACTAAAATTTTTGAAGTTGATAAGGTACTTTCAGCGCAACAAAAAGAAAAAGCTCTTGCCTCTATAGATGATGTATCCATGAGCCCGGTTGAAGTTTGGGTGGGGACAAAAGACAATCTTTTGTATAAATTTACAACGACTATGGCACTTAGTATTCCTAACCTTTATTTTGTCCCAGGTGGAACTATCCCCGAAAAAGATGTTATAGCTTTTGATTTGAAAGGGGAGTTTTATGATTACAATGTTCCTGTAACGATAGAAGCTCCAGGCACATCAATGTCGATGTCTTCTATGGTAAATGGGAATTCTATGACTGGGGACACATTGGATACTACTCTCCCTTCATCTCCAACCAATGTTGAAGTTGTGAGTGTGCCTGCGGAAAATCCGATTGATGCAGAAAACAAGAAGATATTAATTAATCAATTTGTTCCTAATACTGTTGCGGTCATGGCTCTTGAAGGAGGTTATGGATTAAAGCCAAATACAACAGGTAGTTGTAAAGCACCAGCCACTGGCTCACTTTTCAATCCATACGGTCACAAGGAAGAGGCATTCAATAAAATGATAGAAACTTCAGCAAATGTTTTCCAGCTGGTACTTTCTACAGACTCAAAAGCTGTTTGTTATTCAACATTAAAAACTTGGGCGGTAGCCTTTCCTCTAGTCGATAAGACAGGCAAGTGGTTCTGCGCGGATAACACAGGCGCACAAATTGAAATAGATAAACCTATTAAAGGTCCAATTTGCAAATGATAAACTCCAGTTTTACAATTGAGCTTGCAATAATAGTGCTTGGACTTTTTGGGTTTTTGTTAGCTTCTTATATTCATAATAAAAAAATTGGCAACACCAAACTTGTTTGCCCCCTACGTTCAGATTGCGATACTGTTATAAATAGTGACTATTCTAAAGTTCTTGGTATCCCAGTGGAAGTCCTTGGGATGTTTTACTATGCGTTTATTTCTATTGCTTATGGTATGCAACACCTCTATTCTTTACCTATAATTTTCCCAAAAATTTTAATGTATATCAGTATCTTGGCCACCGTATTTTCTATATACCTCATTTGCATTCAAGCCTTTAAGATTAAGGAATGGTGTATGTGGTGTATGGGGTCCGCCTTTGTTTCATTTCTAATTTGTATTTTATCTTTCTATAAAAATTTTATCTTAGTTTAATAACTTTGATTTATAAGCATTTTTCTGCTAAACTGAGAATCGCTCCTTCGTAAGGAGTCGTATATGGGGGCTATGGTGTAACGGTTAACACTGAGGTTTGTGGAACCTTCGATCTGGGTTCGATTC
>CAZOLF010000011.1:9023-20133 GCA_964580855.1 uncultured Candidatus Saccharibacteria bacterium | reverse complement strand
AGCCTTGGTTCTTTGAGTGACCCAAGAATCAGAAATGTATCTCCACATATCTTGGTTGAAGTCGAGTAGGATTGTATTAATCCGGCGAACTGTATCAAACACTGCTACATAACTATCATGGCATTCAATTTGTGTAGTAATTAGATTCGCTTCCAATTTCTGAGTGCGTCCTTTGTTGAAACCTTCAATAAATTTTTTACTAAATTCTGGCCAATTCACAGTAGGATATGCAGCCATGTGTGCATTCCAGTTGCCTGTTGCACCATTTAATTTGGCTTGGATTTTTATTCCTTCGAGTCCTTTCAATCTTTTCTCTATTCGTGCTACGAATACAAACATTTCTTTTCCGAAAGTTGTCGGAGATGCACTCTGTCCATGAGTACGTGCAAGCATTGGCAGGTTTTTATATTTCAGAGATATTGCTCGTAATTCTTTTACAATACTTTTAATCTTTGGAATCATTACTTGCTCAAGAGAATCGGCGATCATCAATGCGAGAGCTATATTATTTGTATCTTCGCTCGTTGTAGCAAAGTGCACCCACTCTGTCGCATTCTTGAGGCTTGTCTTTACGAGTTTTTCTTTTATGAAATATTCAACAGCCTTTACATCATGATTGGTCACACTTTCAATCTTCTTAATAGCTTCGTATGAAGCATCGTCGAATTTCTCATAAAGAGATTTGATAGTCTTGATTTCATTTGGAGTAAATTTCCGAAGGCCAGTTTTTCCTGAGAGAGATAGCGCAATCAAATATTCACACTCCATCATCACCCTGTATTTCATGAGAGCTGGCTCTGAGAAGTAAGGCGCTAAATCGCGAGTCCGTTCATAATATCGCCCATCCAAAGGATTTATAGCTTGTATCATATAAGGATTATAAAGAAAAAAGCACTATTTTGCAAGATGGCATAAAATAGTCTTTGAGAACAAGCTTTCGACGGTGTGAGCTCGGGATGGGACCCGAGCGCAAGACCTTGAGCATTTTGTAATCAAAATGTGAAAGGTGTACAGCTCCTGTAAGGAGGGTCGGGAAACCGACTGTTCGAGAAGAGCTATTTTATGAAATTATATTATCGGTGCAGAATTTAAAATTTCAGCATCTACCCCATCTTTATATTGTTCGAAGTTTTTTACAAACATTTCTGCGAGCTTTTTTGCTTGCATATCATAGGCAGATTTATCATTCCATGTATTGCGAGGATTCAACAATTCGGATGGCACATTTGGGCAAGTTGTCGGCATCATATATCCAAATATTGGATGGGCCTCATACTCTACATTGTCGAGCTCCCCTTTAAGTGCGGAAGTAATCATTGCGCGCGTTAGAGATAATTTCATTCTTGCCCCTGTGCCATACGGCCCACCAGTCCAGCCGGTATTAATCAGCCACACGTTTATATTTGGATTTGCTTTTAATTTTTCCCCGAGCATCTTGGCATATTTACCTGGGTGTAATGGAAGGAAGGCTTTGCCGAAACATGCAGAGAATGTAGCCTGTGGTTCAGTAACACCAGCTTCAGTACCTGCAACTTTTGCAGTGTATCCACTGATGAAGCTGTACATTGCTTGGCCCGCATTCAATTTCGAAATTGGTGGCAAAACTCCAAACGCATCTGCCGTTAAGAAGAAAATATTTTTCGGCGCATCACCAACAGACGGAGTAGCAATGTTGTCAATTGCATAAATTGGATATGCCACACGAGTATTTTCTGTGACAGAAATATTTGAATAATCTACAGTATTTGTGCCTGGAACAAAACGTGTGTTTTCCAAAAGAGCTCCTTTTTTAATAGCATGGAAAATTTGTGGCTCTTTCTCCTCTGTTAAATCAACACATTTCGCATAGCACCCACCTTCGAAATTAAATACACTATTCTCTCCCCATCCGTGCTCATCATCACCAATCAATTTCCGTTCCGGATCTGCGCTTAGCGTTGTCTTTCCTGTACCTGAAAGCCCGAAAAATATTGCAGTGTCGCCACTTGCCCCAATATTCGCCGAGCAATGCATTGATAAGA
This sequence comes from uncultured Candidatus Saccharibacteria bacterium, assembly GCA_964580855.1. Taxonomy (GTDB): domain Bacteria; phylum Patescibacteriota; class Minisyncoccia; order Phycocordibacterales; family UBA9973; genus UBA8515. The sequence continues at coordinate 18,112 of CAZOLF010000011.1, read as the reverse complement.
CACCATGATCTTGTGGCAAAATATATTGCAAAACGGTAAAAATCCCCTTCTTCATTTCACCCGTGTATCCACTACCACCAACAAGGACAATTTTCCGACTAAAATTAATTATGGAGAAATTGTGCTGTCGAGTTCCATCAACTTGTGCATCGGCCTTGAAACTCGGAGCATTAATAATCAGCCATTCGCCCGTGAAATTTTTTAACTCCTCCGCATTTGGTCGTAAAAACATATTGTAACAAAACAAATTGTGAAAGGCTGTCTCATTTATGACTTGTAGATTTAATTTATAGCGAACATCGGCACAAGCATACGCATCACGAATATACACTTTTTTATCTTTGTAATGCTCTAACATTTTATCGAGCAGAGCATCGAATTTATTAGAGTCAAATTTCTGATTTACATCTCCCCACCAGATTATATCTTCAGTCTTCTCATCACAAACACTAAATTTGTCTTTTGGCGACCGGCCCGTAAATTCACCTGTGTCTGCCATTAGAGCACCAGTATCAGTAAGTACCCCCTCTTTATTTGCTAGAGCATGCTCTACTAATTCCTCTGGAGTTAGATTTACGTATGCATTTTGCGCACTGTCTATTACCTTCTTTAAAATGTCTTGATTAGTCATACAAAAAATATAATATTTTAAACAGCGAGATTTTTCGTAATTCTTTCCATTATTGGAGTATTAAAATCATGATTAAACGGCTTGCCGGTGATTGTCTCGTAGATTTCTATGTATCTGCGTGAAAGCTCTGCGACTAACTCTGGGGGTGCTTCAGGCAAGACAGCATCTTTGTAAGGATCGCAATTATCTTTGAACCATAGGCGGAGGAATTCTTTGTCGAAATATTCTGGCTCCTCCCCTTTATCAATACGCTCTTGGTAAGTCGTAGCTTTCCAATAGCGAGATGAGTCTGGAGTATGCACTTCATCAATCAGAGTTAATTTGCCATTCTCATCAATACCAAATTCATATTTTGTATCAACAAGTATCAAACCTTTTGAAATTGCAATTTCCTGCCCTCTTTTGAAAACTGCCTTTGCAACGCGCTCGAGTTCATCTGTCATTTCTTTTGAAAGGATTCCTTCGCTTACAATTTGGCTCGGAGTAATCGGCCTGTCGTGCTCGTCGGACTTTGTTGTCGGAGTAAATACTGGCTCCTCTAGCTTTTGATTCTTCTTCAATCCATCCGGCAAAGTGAAATTACCAAAATCTCTTTGACCATTTTTATACAAAGTCCAAAGTGATGTATCTGTAACTCCAGTTATATACCCGCGTACTATGCATTCAATCGGAATGACTTTGCATTTTTTAGCGACAAGAACATTTGGGTCAGGAATACTTACAACATGATTTTGGATAATGTCTTTTGTGTTTTCAAACCAGAATGCACTAATCTGATTGAGCACTTCCCCTTTAAATGGAATATGCGCAATTATACGGTCAAAAGATGAATGGCGGTCTGTTGCTACAAGCGTAATTTTGTCCGGCGCAATATAAATATCTCGAACCTTACCAATCTTGCGCTCTCCTATCCCTTGTAAATTTGTCTCCCTTATAACGTCATTGATGTGTTTTTTTATTATTTCGATATCCATATTATTTTAAAACTACTTTTTTGTTACCATTAATAACTTTACCTATTTCATACATTTTGAATTCTGGATATTTATTTAACACTTCGGCAACTTTTTCTTTTTCTGTTTGTGGTACAACAAGGATTAATCCAATGCCCATATTGAATGCTCGGTACATTTGATCTTGTGGAACACTTGCAACCTTTTGCATATAAGAAAAGATTGGGAGTACTGGCCAAGTATTTAAATTAATTTCGGCATCTAAATTGGCTGGCAAAACGCGAGGAATATTCTCGATGAATCCTCCGCCTGTAATATGTGCAATTCCACGTATATCAATTCCTTTATCGAGCATTTCAAGGACTGGGACAGAATAATTTATATGCACTTTCAAAAGCGCTTCCCCAACACTCATGCCAATCTCATCCACAACAGTATTTACATCGTGCCCTGCCATCTCGAAAAGTATTTTACGAGCAAGAGAGTAGCCATTTGTGTGCAAACCACTTGAAGGCAATCCAATTAAAATATCGCCTTCTTGAATTTTTTCACCTGTAATTATTTTGTCTTTCTCGACAACCCCTGTAATCGAGCCCGCAATATCGTGCTCGCCTGGCATATAAGTTCCTGGCATTTCGGCGGTCTCACCTCCTATTAGACTGACACCATTTTCTCGACAAGCCTTAGACATACCGCCTACCATTGCAGCCATTACATTTGGATCCAATTTATCATGAGCAACATAATCGAGGAATGTTAGAGATCGTGCGCCCATAGCGAGCAGGTCATCACAACAATGATTAACAATATCTTCGCCTACCGTATCATATTTGTTCATCATCCGTGCGACGGAGAGCTTGGTGCCAACACCATCGATAGACTGTACTAATACAGGATTTTTGTAATTTTTAATTATTTCACTGAAGTCATATAGCCCACCAAAACTACCGATACCGGTAAGCACAGCACTCGTATGAGTACTCGCCACATCTGCCTTTATCCGGCGAACAGTCTCGTTGCCTGCTTCGATATCTACTCCTGCTTGTGTGTATAAATCAGCCATATTATTTTTTTATTTTTAAATATTCTTTGTAACCTTTATCGAGAAGTTTTTTTGCTTTGGTTGTTACTTCCTTATTCATTGTATCTTTGTAAGCAATAAGTTTTTTAGAAAGTGCTTTATCATTTGTAGCGAGAATTTGCACAGCTAGAATCCCGGCATTTTTGCTCCCATTAATAGCTACACTTGCGACAGGTACCCCAGGTGGCATTTGAACTATTGAAAGAAGTGAATCCAGTCCATCCATTGATTTTGTTTTTACAGGTACACCAATCACCGGGAGTACAGTCATCGAGGCTACCATTCCTGGGAGATGTGCTGACCCCCCTGCACCAGCAATGATTACTTTTAAGCCTTTTTTCTCTGAAGTTTTTGCATATTTGTAAAGTGCTTCAGGAGTACGGTGAGCGGAAACTACTGTTATTTCATAACCCACCCCAAATTGTTCAAGAATTTCAGCTGCTCCTTGCATAACTTCCAAATCTGAATCCGAGCCCATAATTATTCCAACTTTTTTCATAAAATAAATAACGTGTATTTAAATATTAATATTTTTTCTTGCTTCTAATGCTTTGGATTCGGCCTCTTCCTCTGTATCACCCAAAGCTGTAATATGCCCCATTTTGCGCTCTTTGCGTGTCTCCATCTTACCATAAATATGCACATTTGCATCTTGTGTAGGGTGAACATAATCACCATTCAAAAGTGCTTCTCCATCTCTTTCGCCTAGTATATTTATCATGACAGCATGTCGCGACTTTTCCGCTGGGGCGATAAGTGGCATGCCAGTAATAGCACGAATATGTGCTTCGAATTGCGACATTGTAAACGCTTCAATAGTATGATGCCCACTATTGTGCACACGCGGGGCTATTTCATTTACCACTACTTCGTCATTTTGATCAAGAAACATTTCGATAGCAAATACTCCTACTCCCCCGAGACTTGCGAGGACCTTCTCGGCTAGTAGCCGTGCCTTGATATCTACCTTTTTATCAACTTGTGCAGGAGATCGCACTATATGACAAATATTATTCTGGTGGACTGTCTCTACGACTGGATAAGTAATAATTTCGCCATCTGTTCCCCGTGCAGACACGACTGCTAGCTCTTTCGTAAAAGGGAAAAACTTTTCCATATATAAATTATTGTTGCCCAATTTATCGAAAGCTTTATCTATATCACTTTCCTCTTTTACAAGATAATTCCCTCGGCCATCATACGCATCAAACCTAGATTTTATTAAAAATGGGTAACCAAAAATTTGTGCTTGAGCACGGGCATCATCTACATTCGCAACTTCTGCAAAATCTGCAGTAGGAATACCAGAATTTTTTAAGAATACTTTTTGTGAAAATTTGTCTTTAATTATCTGCAGGGTTTTTGGATTTGGGTGCACGATTTTACCACTTTGTACAAGCTCCTCGAGAGCTTCATTATTAGCTGACTCAATTTCGAAAGTAATAAAATCGGAAACTTTCCCCAATTCCAAAATTTTATCTTTGTCTTTAAAGCTTCCGAGGATTTGCTCATCGGCAATCTGCCCTGCTGGAGAATTCTGTGTGGGGTCGAGTACCACTACCCGAAATCCAAGGGTGTGCCCGGCTTGCGCCAACATGCGCCCAAGCTGTCCTCCGCCCACAATTCCAATTGTCTTTTTCATATAGTAAATATAGCATATTTTTTCCTCTTCGAATGCCATGTTTGACTTATTGACTAAAAATAGTAGTATCAAAATCAAACAACTTAAAATTACAAGCTATGGAAAAGAAACAAGCATTAATCGAAGCAGCCTGGGATGACCGGGACCTATTAAACAATGAGGACACACAAGACGTTATCAGAGAAGTAATTGCACTTCTTAATAATGGCCACTTGCGTGCAGCAGAACCTACTGCCAATGGATGGCAGGTAAACGAATGGGTAAAGAAAGCAATCATTCTGTATTTCCTTATCCAAAAAATGGAAAACTACAATGCCGGACCTATGGAATTCTACGACAAGATTCCACTAAAAGAAGATTATGCTGGGCTAGGTGTGCGTGTAGTTCCCCCCGCAGTTGCTCGAGAAGGAGCGTATCTTGCTAAAGGAGTAATTCTTATGCCATCTTTTGTAAACATCGGTGCTTATGTGGATAGTGGCACCATGGTTGATACCTGGGCAACAGTCGGAAGTTGCGCTCAAATCGGTAAAAATGTTCACCTCAGTGGTGGAGTTGGAATCGGAGGAGTACTGGAACCAGTGCAAGCATCCCCGGTCATTATTGAAGACGGGGCTTTCCTCGGTTCACGATGTATCGTGGTTGAAGGTGTCAGAATAGGCAAAGAGGCGGTATTAAGTGCCGGAGTTATCCTCACATCATCTACAAAAATAATTGATGTAACCGGTGAAATGAAAAAAGAATATCAAGGCTATATTCCTGAAAGAAGTGTGGTAATCCCCGGAACACAAATGAAGCAATTCCCCGCAGGTGAGTATGGCGTACCATGTGCACTTATCATTGGCCAGCGCAAGGAAAGCACTGACTTAAAAACTTCTTTAAACGACGCCCTACGAGAGCACAACGTAGCTGTGTAATTTTTTTTAATTTTTTGAACCTTTAAATATATAATTACTCATGATAGGTACCCCCGACATCCAAAAAGAAGAGGATTTAGGAAAATTTGCTACTAAATTCCTCACGGACTTTTTTACAGGTAGTCTCCCTGAGATTTTCTGTATCGCAAAGAATGAAAAACCATTCTTTCCAATTCTTCTCAAGACAAATCTGACAGAAGTATCAAAAGGAACATTGGTGGCCATTCTAAACACTTTAGAAATCCGCTCATTGGACAAAGAAGTGTCTAAATTTATTCTCAAAAAAGAACATGTGGAAGAAATCTTAAAGAATTACTTCCATGTATTCACTACTGGTATTCACCCTAACATTGATTTGATGAAGGAGCTTCTGGCCAACTTCCCAAGCCATGGTGTGGTGATCGTATTCGTAAAAAAATCAGCAATAGAAACGCTGATCCGAAAAGCAGCTTAAAAAATATTCTCTTAATATAAGAGGCATGGATCAAAAATTCATGCCTCTTTTATATTTTTGTATTCAAAGCTTTTTGGCCAATATCTTTTCTATATTGCATTCCTTCAAAAGAAATTTTTTCTATTGCTTTATAAGCTTTTGCCAATGCTTCTTCGAGAGTCTTTCCAATTGCTGATACGCCTAGTACACGCCCACCATTTGTAACAAGTTCTCCATTCTCATTTAGTTTTGTTCCTGCGTGGAAGATTATTATATCTTCTTCTTTTTGAGCTTCAGCAATTCCTGTTATGACTTTACCCTTTTCATAATCCCCTGGGTAGCCACCTGACGCAAGTACTATGTTGCAAGCAAAAGTATTTTCTTTCCATCGCACTTCAAGCTCATTTAATTTTTTATCCAAACTCATATTTATAATTTCGAGTATATCGGTATCAAGCAAGCGCATATAGCTTTGTGTCTCGGGATCGCCAAATCGTGCATTGTATTCCAGAATCTTTGGCCCATTTTCTGTAAGCATAATCCCTGGATAAATTAATCCTTCAAATGGTACGCCATCATACTCCATCCCAACAAGTGTTGGAACAACGATCATATTTTTAATTTGAATTTCAAGCCCTTCGTCTACAAAAGGAACTGGCGCAATTGTCCCCATACCGCCAGTATTTAGCCCAGTGTCACCCTCTCCAATCTTTTTGTGGTCTTGGGAAATTGGGAAGAATTTGTAATTCACTCCGTCGGAAAATGCGTGGGTGGAAATCTCGGGCCCTGTCATAAATTCTTCGATTACAACTTCAGTTCCTGCTTCGCCAAAAACTTTCTTGACCATCATATCTTCGAGAGTAGTCTCGGCCTCTGTAAGAGTTTGAGCAATCACTACCCCTTTGCCAAGGGCCAAGCCACTTGCTTTGACAACAATTGGCAATGAACATTCGGATAAATATTTTTTTGCTAAATCATAATCTGTGAAAGTTTCAAACTTGGCTGTTGGTAGATTATGAGCTCGCATAAAATTCTTGGAGAATGCTTTTGACCATTCAAGTTGAGAAGCCTTTTGTGTTGCACCCCAAATCTTCAAACCATTTTTATTAAATAAATCTACAACCCCCAGAGCAAGTGGATCATCTGGCAAAGCAAGGGTTAAATCTATTTTTTCTGTCTTTGCAAATTCTAAAAGCTTTTCTATTTCAGTTGCTTTGATATCAACATTAGTACCGAGTGTGGCTGTGCCAGCATTTCCGGGGGCAAAGAAAAGGTCCCCACACATATGTGACTCGGCAACCTTCCACCCCATAGCATGCTCACGCCCTCCTCCACCTATAATTAATATTTTTTGTTTGTGCATTTTATTTTGTAAGTTTTTCTAATACTTGTATATAAAGCTCATTCTCCTTCTTCTTCAATCTAGCATACAAAGATTCAACAGTGTCACCATCTTCTACTTTTTCAAAAGTCCGACCAAGCACCGGGCCGAAATCAAAATTAAGTGTCAGGAAATGTATTGACGATCCGGCAAAAGTACTTTTTTTATCTAAAAAATTTTGGATAGCTTTGTCGGCAAGCATTCCTTTGTTCCATAAAGCGAGAGTTCCATCTGGGTTTGTGACTTGCCCATCAACAGCATCGGGTATTAAACCAGGGTGCAAATTCAAAATCTGATCAGGATATGCTGTAATAACTTCGTCGAGAATTATCTTCTTCCAACCGGCAAGGCAAATATAATCAGGTGCGAGCTTTTGTAAAAGTTGCAACAAGTCTTCTTTTGTCGGACAAATTTCAATCGGTATATTGCGTGCTCGCGCATGCTCAAGACCAAGTGCATCAACTCTGTCTGAAACGACCGCACAAATTTCTGCTTTTATGCGCCCACTCTCAACTCCATCAATAATAGCTTTGAGATTACTCCCTGTGCCTGTGTTTGAAATCAAGACAACAATTTTATTCTTTTGGGACATCATAACTTACTTCAGATTTCCTTTCTAATATATCTATTGGGTACTCGCCAGTGAAAAATGATGTGCAAAGATTCTCTTTCGGAAGACCTATTGATTTGATCAATCCATCGAGTGTAAGATAGTGCAAGCTTGTCGCGCCTAAATATTCGCGAATTTCCTCAACAGTTTTGTGAGATGCAATAAGGTCGCTTTGCTTTGGTGTATCAATACCATAAAAATCGGGGAATCTTACCGGCGGAGATGAGATGAGGAAATGAACTTCTTTTGCTCCAGCTTTAAATAAATTATCTACCAATTTCCTGCTTGTTGTACCACGGACTATTGAATCATCTATCACTACTACCCTTTTACCTTTGAGGACTTCGGGCATTGGAATTAATTTCAAAGCAACAGAATGATCTCGGGAAGCCTGGTCGGGTTCGATAAATGTACGATGAACATAACGATTCTTGATCAAGCCAAGCTCGAGTGGAATACCAGACTTTTGCGAGAATCCAATTGCGACAGGCATCGCAGTATCTGGAACGGGAACAACAATATCGGCCGACTTGGTAAATTCTTCTGCAAGTGTAATCCCTGATTGCTTGCGGACTTCATAAACAGATTTACCACAGAGCACGCTGTCTGGCCGAGCAAAATAAACGAATTCAAAAATATCGTGACGAGGAGTAGCTTCTGCGAGTTTAACACTTTTTAATCCATCTTTATTTATGATAAGCATTTCGCCAGGATCTACTTCGCGGACAAATTCTGCTCCGATCGTTTTCAATGCGCAAGTTTCAGAAGCAACAACAAATCCATTATTTAATTTCCCAAACGCAAGTGGACGCATACCAAATGAATCGCGAACTGCCACAAGCGTGTCCTTTATCATCATCACGATTGAAAATGATCCAGTCATTAATGGGAAAATTTTCTGTACACTTTCTTCGAGACTCTGGCCTTCTTTCAAACAAACACCAATCGCATCCGCAACTAATTCAGAATCGGAGCGATTATCTTTCAGAGAGTTTTTAGATTGTAAGAATTCTTGTAAAGCTTTTACACTTGGGAGATTTCCATTGTGCGCAAGAGCAAAATCATTTCCATTATTGAGTACTGGTTGTGCGTGATCGAGTGCTCCACCACCAGATGTCGAATACCTATTATGCCCTATTGCGATATGCCCTACCAACGGCTTGATTGCCTCTTCTGTATATACACCTGAGACAAGCCCCGCACCTTTGTGAGTATAAAGGCTATTACCATCACTTGTTGTAATCCCACTTGCCTCCTGCCCTCTGTGCTGTAAAGCAAACAAAGCAAAAAAAGCTTGGCGTGCTACCTGCCCGCCATCAGCATATATCCCCACAACTGCACATTTTTCATTTAAATTTTCCATGTGTTTAAAAAACCTATTATAGCATTATTTACCAATTTTACCTGCTCGGGGAAATGCCTGTAGTCGTGGCCAATATTTGGG
>CAZOLF010000011.1:0-9013 GCA_964580855.1 uncultured Candidatus Saccharibacteria bacterium | reverse complement strand
TTAGTAAGTTTAGAAATCACATCCAATATATTATATTTTGATGCATCCTCCCAAAAAGAATCAGGAACCTGATATTCTTTAAATTTATCTTTATTTTCTGGCATATTTCTTTTATTAATCTCAAAAGTTCCTGCTGGCCAACGACGACTCATTGTTGGGGAACACATGATTCCAACAACACTTGAAACATCATTAGCATCTATTGCATGCAATATTGCCATTCGCCCACCCATACTGTGGCCTGCAATTAAAAAACTGTTGTACTTTTTATCTTTAGTTAAAAATTCTTTTACGCTTTTTATGTCTTTAAGATATTGTGTTGTTGTAAAATCTGAAATTAAACCCTCACTCCCCCAAGTCCCTGTCGGATTAAAACGCGCAACCGTAAATCCATGCTCCGCCAAAACATTTGAAAGGCCAGCTAAACCACCGTAATCTTTTGAATCAAGATACCCCGGACAAAGAATGGCTAATTTATTTAAAGGATTTTCCGGATACTCAATTGTAACTTCAATATTCTGATTATTAGAATTTAAAATTTTTATATTTTCTGTCATAGAAATTATTTTTTAAAATAATTTATAGCGTTTTTGAAGATTATTAAACCGGGGCCTTCTTTTGGAGTTTTTATTTTCTTTCTTTTAGCTATTTCTTTTTTCAATTGCGCGTCTGGTCTTTGCTGGAAGAACATTCCTCTTTCTGGGTGTGGCATCATGCCAAGAATTCGGCCGTTCTCAGATAGTACCCCAGCCACATCATGCATTGCGCCGTTTGGGTTGGCAGGAAGGTTTTGAAACTCACAAATTTCGCCCTTTTTATATTGAAATGCAATTTGTCCATTCTTTAGCGTTTTCTTATATTCATCTTCTTCGATTATGTATCGCCCTTCGCCGTGTGCAATCGGTAGTGAAATTTCTTTGATACCTTTTAGCCACGGACTGTTACCAACACATTTCATATCTACCCAGCGATCAATATACATACCACCAATATTATGTGCGAGTGCACCAGGGACAAGACCTAGATTTGTAATGATTTGGAATCCATTACAAATACCAATCACCAATGTATCGCGAGCTATAAATTCATCGAGTTCTTTTTGTAAATGATTGCGGAATTTGTTGGCATAAGCCTTGCCACTACCTGTGTCATCTCCATAAGAGAATCCGCCCGGGAAAGCCAAGATGTCATAATCAGAAAGCACTGAAGGTTTAGCAATCAAATCATTGATGTGCACAATGTCGGCCTTTCCACCCGCCCACTCAAAAGCGTACTTGGTCTCTTCCTCGCAATTGAGCCCATACCCCGACATAACTATAATTTTTGGAATTTTGTTTTTCATATTATTTAAAACTATTTGAAAATGAATTGTAGGATTTGGAAATTTGGTCGACTTTTGTTTCTACAATTTTATCCTTACCATTTTTGATTACGAAATTTTTATCTTTAGAGACAGTACCGATTTTTGTAAATGGAATATTCATAACCGAACTTTCAAAGGCTTTTGTGTTACTCTTGGCAACACTTACCACAATTCGGCCCTGACTTTCAGAGAACAATTTCGCATCTATATTACTTGCAGTACCTGCCAACTTTTTCAAATCTATATTTATTCCCAAGCATCCACCAACACTTGCCTTTGCAAGAGCTGTAGCAAGCCCTCCAGAATTTACAGAGATTGCACTTGCGACTAAACCTTTGGCAATCACTCTCTCGAGGGCTTTGTAAATTTTTGTATTTTTCTTTGTATTTACTTTTGGTGTTACATTTCCAATTGCAATATTCTTACCGATTTGTTTGTAGTATTCGCTTGCGCCGAGCTCATCATGAGTCTCTCCAAGTACATATATAGTATCTCCGGCAATTTTGAATTCTGGTGTAACAGCCTTATTGAAATCCTTCATCACACCAATTGCAGAAATTAATAGTGTCGGCGGAATAGAGATTGCCACAGAATTTCCATCTTTATCATAACCTTTGAAGTCATTGAACATACTGTCCTTGCCAGAAATGAATGGCGTACCATAATCAACCGCTGTGTCGTAGCAAGATTTAATCGCATCTACCAATTGCCCAAGACGAACTGGCTCGTATGAGGAACACCAGCAAGTGTTGTCGAGAATTGCCAAATGATCGAGTGTGCCACCCACACAAATTGCATTGCGAACTGCGGTATCAATTGCACAAGATGTCATATCATAAGTACTGATATCGCCATAAGATGGGTAAACGCTTGATGTTACAACAACTGCACGATCGGAATTGAAAACGGGTTTGATAACTTGCGCATCTGTATTGATAAGTCCAGCACCACTCAACGGCTTTATAACAGATGCAGATTGCACTTCGTGATCGTACTGCTCGCTGATCCAACGATTACTTCCCAAGTTCGCAGAGCCAACAAGGGTCAAAAATTCTTTGGTGCGGTTTGTACCATTTGGTAATTTTGGTTCAGGATAAATTCTCTCCTCTTTTTTCGCATGAAGTTGGCGCTTTGGTAATCCATTGTGGAGGAATTCCATTTGCATATCCATAATTACTTTCCCATTTTGTTTTACTACGCAATTTTTATCTTTTGTGAATTCACCAATCACTACCGCCAATACTCCGCGACTATCCATCAGATTTTTAAATTCGTTCCATTTATTTTTCGGCACAGATAATGTCATCCGCTCTTGAGATTCCGAGATCCATGTTTGCCATGGTGAAAGCCCAGGATATTTGAGTGGCACATTTTCTATATCTACAACTGCACCACCGCACTCCTTGGCCATTTCTGCAACAGAGCAAGATATTCCTCCAGCACCGTTGTCGGTAATACTATTATATAAATTCCTATCACGAGCCTCTTTAACGATTGCATCCGATAATTTCTTTTGAGTTATTGGGTCACCGATTTGTACCGCAGTTGCTGGGCTAGATGAATCGAGAACTACAGATGAAAATGTCGCACCGTGAATTCCATCAAGGCCAACTTTGCCTCCAACGACTACTATATAATCCCCTGCGCGAGCACGCTTCTCTGCAGAATTTTTACCATTAACAATTCGTGGAATCAATCCAATAGTTCCTGCAAATACAAGTGGCTTGCCACAGTAACGATCATCGAATTTTGTAAATCCATTGATAGTTGGAATTCCTGCGCAATTTCCTCCGGAATTAATACCCTTGATTACTCCATCAATTATTCTCGCAGGTGGGAGCATTTTATCTTTTAATTTTTTATCTTTAAAAAGTTCACGTTTGTCATTTGGAAACCCAAAACAAAATCCATAAGTATTCGCAATTGGTTTAGCTCCCATTGCAAATCCAATCGCATCACGATTTACTCCCCCAATTCCTGTAATCGCACCACCAAATGGATCAAGTGCTGTTGGGCTATTATGAGTCTCTACTTTGTGGCTAACCATATATTTGTTGTCAAAAATAATTCCTCCAGCATTGTCGGAGAAAACGGAAAGACAAAAATCTTTTTTACCTTTTGCTTTACGGATATCGTTTGTCGCTTTCTTGATATAAGCTTTATACAAACCATCTTTGATATCATCAATAGAGTTTGCAAAAATTGTATGCTTGCAGTGCTCACTCCAAGTCTGCGCTAGTGATTCCAATTCGATATCAGTAGGATTGCGTTTCATCTTACGGAAGAAATTCTGGATGACTTTCATACTCTCCAAATCAAGTGCCAGTGGTCCACGGCGAGAGCCATCTGGGTCGAGTATGCCCTCTTTACCAATCTTTGTCAGCTCTTCATCATGCGCATTTATAATCGGCACAACAATTACATCTTTCTTTTTTGGCAAAACGACTTCAGGGACGTACAGCGACAATCCCTTGTTCTGTAATTCAGCATCCACTTTCTTAATATAAAATCTTTCTATCAACGGATTACAAAGTGAAAGTGCAATTTTATTTACATCATCCCCCGTAACATTTCCGCCAATTAAAAATACTTTCGAAGTATAAACTGCTTCACTATTTTCAAATTTATAATGCAATAAATCCGAAAGAGTTTCCATTACTGTATGTGCCACATTGTCTGTCACTCCAGGAGCAAAACCAATCTCCAACACATATGAAAAATTTGCCAGGTTAGGCAATTGATTTATGGAATAATTCTCAAGCTTTTTATTTATTAGTGAGTTGCCCATTTGCTCTAATTGAGCTTGCGAAAAATCAGCATTTACAAGATATGAATCGAGAGTGGATACACTTACAACCTTACCAGAGAGCCCCAGATTATTAAAAGGCTTTATAAAGCCCTTGCCACTTTGCTCATTAGGAATGACATAAATCCTTGAAATCATATACACATATTACGCTAAAATCGCCTCTTGGGCAAATTGAGTTTTAGGCAAAAAGAAAACCCCAACATATGCCGAGGTCTTCAATATCGTTAGAAATTTCAAATTAAATTAGATGCAAGTAAAAAATGCGCAGCCTTGTGTTCTTGGATGACCGAAATTTAAACTCACTGCTTTAATCAAAAAGTCGGCATCATTGTGATTTGGACGAATTCTAAACACAACGGTAGAATCTACACCTAAATCAGAGAGACTAACATGAAAAAGATTAGTATTCCCGTCTTCTGTTTCAAGAATTTTAGGACCATTTACGTGATCCTCCAACGTAGATTTCAGCATTGGAATGAATTCTCTTATGGGAATTACCGGAACATCAACCAGATCATTTTGAATTTGAGAATCATTGGCAGGATTAACCAAGGTGTATTTTGTCAGAGTTAAAGGATTATCCTGGTAGAAAACTTCATTTGCCATCATTGCAAAAATTAACTTGACCAACTCCCCGTCGAAATAAATCTTAATCCCTTCGGAGCTCATGTGTTTAAAGAATTCTTTCACTATAAAAAATTCTCTTGGGGGCAAACTGACCCTGCGGTCAAATCTCAAGAAGATTGCATTTTTTTCTAGGCCTGTTTTTGTTGTGGCGTCGGCATCCACTTTGTTTAAAATTGACATTTTCTTTTTTAAAAATTTGTTTTAAAATTACCACCTTTTAGGGTAAATGTCAATACGACTTGATGACTCAATAAATTTTAAGAAAGGACTGCCAAATTAAGAGCCCTACAATTTCATTGCTGGGCTTTAATCAATAATACGTATTCTTGTTTAGATCTCTGACTACTTAAAACGAAATTTTCTTCTCCAATAGTACCAGCTTGTATATTTACTCACTTCCTGATCTATCAAAACTGAAATCGATAATTGGCTTTCTTGAAAAAAACGACCAGTGTTGAATCTTGAAAATTGGTAATTCAAAATAATTGGGAAAATGATGGCGGTCCACCAAAAGTAATTTCTTAAACTGACAACCTTTATTGTGGTGAATTGTAAGACAATTTGATCTATACCAAAAAGCAACAAATATGTTCCTAAAAGAAAAATCAATAGGATTAGATAGCTACAGATGACAGTCCAAAACAATCTGTTAAGTCTTGCATGTAAGTAGAATTTGCCCAGGTTTTTCATATCACTAAAGGATGGTTTTTCTTGAATTAAAAAACAATAAAACCCCTTAAAAATAAAAAAAGCGAATGGAATCAAACCCGTTAAGAGAGCAGTGTACCAAACCTGATTTTGATCAAGGCCTACCCAATACGTGAAAATTGGTAAGCTAATTACTAGAACAAACAAACTAGGCAGGAGAGCCTTAAGAATAAACTGAATTTTCCTTTTCATAATGTATAAGAATTAAAAGTTTTTCTTCATCCTAAAACTAAAATAAGTAAATGTCAATGTGAGGAGAAAAAGGCAAAATGGTATTATAAACAAATATGACACAACCAACATTGCAAGTTACTGGGTACAGAGGAATATGGGGCGAGAGTTTAACTGCCGAAATTGCACAAAAATATGCTCGAGCTTTCGGACAGTTTATAAAAGCTGAGGATCCAAACAAAGAAAAACCTACAATTTTAATTGGGCGGGATGGGCGCGAAAGTGGGCCGGCCATAGCCCTCGCAATTATCCCTGCACTCGAGTCAATTGGTATAAATGTAATTTATGGTGATGTACTCCCTACCCCAACACTCCTTCTTGCAGTAAAAACTCATAGCTATGATGGAGCAGTAATGATCACCGCAAGCCACAACCCAATCGAATACAATGGAATAAAATTCGTCACACGTGAATCACGACTCACAAATGAAGATGAGGTGGAAAAAATAAAAGGTTTTATAAATGAGCGAGAGAGTGCTCCGCAGGAAGATGTAAATTTTTCTGCGCTTAACCCTCTCTCCGGGGGCTCCGACACGCAAAAAAATTCGCATCTTCCGGCTACACCAGATTTCCCAAAAGAACACGCGGACCATATTTTGAAATATATAAATGTAGATGCAATTCGCGCACGTAAATTCAAAGTGGTGGTAGATATGATCAACGCATCGGCCTGTGTTGTAGACCCATATTTATTTGAACAACTTGGCGTAGAATTAATTCCAGTCAATAATGTTCCAGATGGTAAATTCGCTCACAAACCCGAACCAACTGTCGAAAATTTAGTTGAAACTGGGAAAATTGTGAAGGAAAGCGGTGCAGATCTCGGATTTGCACACGATCCAGACGCGGACAGGATGGTCATCATAGATGAAAATGGGGTCGTTATATCAGAGGATTACACGTTAGCCTTTGGTGTTGAAAATGTTTTATCAAAACACCAAGGCAAAGCTGTAGTAGTAAATATGTCGACTTCAGAAATGATTCCAGATATAGCACTCAAGTATGGAAGTAAGTGTGTCCGCACCAAAGTTGGCGAATCCAATGTAATGGCGGGGATGATTGAGCACAACGCGATAATTGGAGGCGAAGGTACGAGTGGGTCAATATTCCCAACCCTAAACAATTGCCGTGATAGCTTTGTGAGCTTGGCATTAGTATTGGAACTTTTAGCAGAACGCAGCCAAACCGTAACAGAATGTGTAGCAACACTACCAAAATATTTCATGAAAAGAGATAAATGGCCTGTGACAGGAGAACTCGGAAATATGTATGCAAAATTAAAGTCTAATTTTACGAATGGTGCACTCAACGAGATTGATGGATTACGCATAGACTTCTCCGACAAGTCATGGATCCATATCCGGCCTTCTATTACCGAGCCAATAATCCGCCTATTTGGTGAAGCTCCAAGCCAAGAACGCATCGATAAACTTTTTGCAGAAGCTCAAAGGGTAATCTCTTAGATACTGTAGTCCCCAATTTTTGTCCTCTTTATATGGTAAGCCAGAGCAGGCCCGCCTAGCCTGTATCCTATGTCTTTCGCAAGTACTCGCATATATGCACCCGACCCAACATTAGCCACAATTTTGATTAACGTGAATTTTTCTTGCTGTTTAGTAGACAGAGCTTCTCTCCAAAGTGAATTTATTTCTTCTTGACGAAAATCCCCCGATACAAGCGACACTGCTTTTTCGATATTAGCAAACAACTCTCGTCCAGAGATTTCTTTTTTCTCAACAAATTGAATATCATGGATCATAACTTCATGTTTTGGAATTTCAATTTCCCCCAACCTCCCGCTACGTGACCATTCCCATAATGGCTTGCCCATCACCGGCCGAGAAGAATAAGATGGATATGTTTGTTCGAATTTGCCACAAAATTTATTTAATACACTCTCTATCTCTTCAATCGGTGGGTTCTGGGTAACGTCGACAACCTTTCCAAGCAAGTCATGAGTATCTGTGGAAAATCCAAAAAGGATAGTAAGCTCATATTCTTTGGTAAGGGCTAAATATTCATCTTTTTTTAAACATTCGTCTCCAGCAAGCAGTAATAGCACCCCTTCGGCGAGAGGGTCTAGGCGCCCAGCATATGTCATAGGCAAATACCGATACTCTGGATTGAGGTTTTTAAAGCGATTTATACTCTCAAGTGGTGTTTCGCCGATAAGTTTGTTCAGGATAATCTTTGTTTCAGGCATATTGCCATAATATCATATATATGCTATCCTGTACCCAGATAGGCAATCTATTTATTTTTCTATCGTTACAAAATTGAAAGAACGGATCAATAATCAAATACGAGCAAGTGAGCTTCGGGTAATCTCAAACACAGGTGAAAATCTTGGTGTTTTAAGTTTTAAAGAAGCAATGGAACAGGCACAGAGTGCCGGCTTGGATTTGATAGAAGTGACCTCGACGACCAATCCCCCGATAGCGAAAATAATGGACTTTGGCAAATATCAATATGAGCAGAACAAGAAGCAAAAGAAGGTTCGTTCTGGAGCCAAGCCTAGTGAGACAAAATCAGTCCAAATAAAAATTGGAACTGGTGAACACGACCTTTCGATGAAAGCAAAGAAAGCGAGTGGGTGGCTCGCAGAAGGACATAGAATCAAGATTGAACTTTTCCTTTCAGGAAGAGCAAAGTATCTAGATGAGAAATTTTTAAGAGAAAGATTGGAACGCGTTATGCACCTAATCACTGAACCTTACAAGATTTCTGAAGACTTTAAAAAGGGGCCCAAAGGTCCAATAGTAACAATAGAAAAGGATAATAAAAAACCTTCTTCTGTATAAATAATAATATGAAAACAAATAAATCACTTACAAAAAGATTAAAGGTCACACGTAAAGGTAAAATCATTGCTCGAAAGCCTGGGTTCAACCATTTTAATGCAAAGCAATCCCGAACAAAGCAATTGGGTGGACGAAAAGGTAAGCAACTTTCTTTATCAAACAAAGTTATCAATACGCATTTACAGAACGCGTAATTTATCAGAATTTAATTTTTCACTAATATGACAAGAGTAAAAAGAGGAGTTATAAAGAATAAGCGTCGCAAGAATATCCTTGCACAGACAAAAGGCTTCCGTTTCGGCCGAAGTACAAAAGAAGCTCAGGCAAAAGAAGCATTACTACACGCAGGAGCATATTCATTTGCTCACCGCAGAGACAAGAAAGCTGTTGCCCGCCGACTTTGGCAGACACGCATCAATGCTGCAATTCGACCATTTGGAATGTCTTACAGTAAATTCATCGATGCCTTAAAGA
>CAZOLF010000010.1:0-20554 GCA_964580855.1 uncultured Candidatus Saccharibacteria bacterium | reverse complement strand
CTCCACAAGAACACGTCATTCCGCCACCTGATTCAACAATTGCAATCTTTTTTTCTTCAAGCATATGTGTGGCGCGGCTGATGGGTGCTGACCCCACGACCTCTCGCGTGACAGGCGAGTGCTCTACCGTTGAGCTACAGCCGCAATATATATCTGCGAAAATTTCGCATTGTGTCGACGGCAAGATTTGCACTTGCGACCTTCTCTTTATGAGTGAGATGCTCTAACTACCTGAGCTACGCCGACATTATCGAAGCGTGATAGTAAATGAACCTGCCACAAGTCGATTTACCTGCCTAAGGCAGGAGTGTTGCGGGGCCCGGAATCGAACCGGGGTCCCAAGGTTATGAGCCTTGTGAGATACCTCTTCTCTACCCCGCGATGTGTAAATTAACCAAAAAAACAAGCTCTTTACAGGAGCATATCTATGGTACAACAAAAACAAGATTTTTGCAATTTAAATCAATTAAATATAATTAAACTCCTCAAAAACAGTCTCGTAAAGTCGCATTGTCCGTCTTGACTCCATTTGTGAAAATGGGAAGTCTGATCCGCTATGAGCAATTTTATTACGAATAGTATGAGCTTCCCAAGCATTATCCAGAGACAAAAATGCATCTGCACGGGCAGCAGTTAACTTCTCTCCAAGACTTTCGCCACTATAACCCCTTTCTGTCATTAAATCATCCAACATAGAATCTGCTTCAAGTATTGCCATCCGCCAATCGGACTCAGAAGGGCTTTCAATCAAGCCAAGCACATAACGCCATCGTGGATTTTCCTTTTGCTCCTCTTCTGCATCACGCGCCAGAGCCAGAGCGACCTCGTGAGCAATTTCTTCCTTCTCATGATTTTGAATTTCACGCATTCGAATAAGACAAAAGACAATGACGGAAATTAAAAAGATTGATGAGAGCACCGATATAATACCAAGCGTTGACCAGAGTTCTCTACTAAACAAAAAAGTAATGAATCTTTCAATCACTGACAACGAGTACCCCATTTTTGAGGCAGAAGAATCTGAAAAAGAGTTAAGTCCAGCAAACCCAAAAAGGATTACAAAAATAATAATGAGCACTATAATAACCAACAGTCCTGTGTCATTGGCTGGTTTTGCTTCACTTGCATTTTTGGGAGCTGCCATGTTTTTATTATACTATTTTTCGAAATCTTTCCCAATAGTAAAAAGATATTCTTCACACCAATGTGGAGCAGTAATCTGTATAGACCCAGGAATTCCGCTTGAATATTTCACTGTAGGTAATGCAATAGATGGACATCCAGATAAATTTGCTGGTGCAGAAAAAACGTCAGAAAGATACATTGCAACTGGATCAGATAACTTTTCTCCTAGTTTAAATGGTTGCATAGGAGCTGTAGGGCTTGCAATAAAATCAACCTGTTCAAATGCATCAAATATTTCTTTTGTTATTAATTCACGAACCTTCAAAGCTTTTTGGTATG
The DNA here is from genome assembly GCA_964580855.1 of uncultured Candidatus Saccharibacteria bacterium. Classification (GTDB taxonomy): domain Bacteria; phylum Patescibacteriota; class Minisyncoccia; order Phycocordibacterales; family UBA9973; genus UBA8515. Next base: position 19,090 of record CAZOLF010000010.1, on the reverse strand, counting down.
CGCCATTACTCATAGTAGATAGAACATAAGCACCAAGTAATGCTCGACGTCTAACTTCCCTTCCAAAGCCTTGTCCACGAGAATGACTATATGTATCAAAAAGTGTATTACCGTCTTTGCGTACCCCATAACGAATCCCATCAAAACGCGCCAAATTAGCGGAACTCTCAGCTGGCATAAGAATATAATAAACTGCGAGTGAGTATTTTTCTAATTCCATTGGTAAATCTATAATTTCATACCCAGCTTTTTTAAAAATTTCTAAAGAATCCTTGAAAGATTTTGCTACTTCTTTATCTATAGATGGGTCAAAGCATGATTTCGATACACCAATACGTTTGCCATATGGCCTCTTTTTCAATCTTTTTTCATCTGGAATTGAAGTTGCGTCCATATTATCACAACCTGCAATAGACTTATAAAGTATTTCTACATCAGAAACATTTTTACCTATTGGGCTTATTTGATCAAGAGAGCTAGCAAGTGACATTAATCCATAACGTGACACCGAGCCATATGTAGGCTTAAGTCCAACAAGTCCGCAGAAAGCAGCTGGTTGACGAATGGAGCCACAGGTCTCACTACCTAGTGCAACTAGTGCACCATTCATTGCTACAGATGCTGCTGGTCCACCAGATGATCCTCCTGGAACAAGACTTTCATCCAGAGGATTGCGTGTAACACCATACGCACTCGTTTGGGTTGAACTTCCCATAGCAAATTCATCCATATTAGTACGACCAATAAAAACAGCTCCTTCCACTTTTAACTTTTTAATAACAGTAGCATCATACACTGCAGTATAATTATCTAAGATTTTTGAAGCAGAACTTACATGTTTATCTTCAATAAGAATATTATCCTTAATTGAAACAGGAATACCTGTCATTAAGGTTGCGGTTTTATTTATAAATTTCTCTTGAGCTATACTTGCTTGTTTTTCTATATCATCATAAATTTCCAAATAAGCATTTAAAGATTTATTCTTTTCATTAATGACTTTTAAATATTCATTTGCGAGTTCAAGTACTGTAAAATCTCCATTTTTAAAATGGTTATGAACTTTCTCTATTGTTAAACTATTTAAATCAATCATTATAGTATTTGCTTAACTTTTAAATAACCATCTTTCTTATCTGGCATTTGAGCTATGATTACATCTCTATACACCCCATTCTCATTTGTGACAATATCATCCCGAAAGATATTTGTGTGGTCGTAAAATGATTCTATTTTTTCTAATGGGAGCTCATTAATTTGATCAATATATGCCAAAATAGAAGGGAAAGTATCAAGAATTTCTTGCATTTCCTCTGTACTCATGTCTATACGCGCTATTACTGCCAACTTTTTTATGTCTTCCAATTGCATAATGTTAGAATAGCATATTTAGAACATTTTTAGAAATTCACTTTCAGAGATTATTTTGACCCCAAATTTTTTTGCTTCTGTTAATTTTGTACCAGCACTCTCCCCAGCTAATACAAAATCAGTATTTTTCGACACAGAACTTGAGACCTTACCACCATTCTCTATAATTTTTTTCTTTGCGTCTTCACGGGAAAGTGTTGGTAATGTACCTGTAAGTACAAAAATTTTACCGTAAAATTTTCCATTTGATTTCTTAGTTTCTTTTTCTATGATTACCCCATTTTTTATTAACTTATTTATAAAGTTTATATTAGTTTTCGATTGAAAAAATTCATACAAACTTTTAGACACAACAGGTCCAATATTCTCAATCTTTGAAATTTCTTCTTCTTTTGAAGAAATAATTTTCTGAAGTGTCCCAAAAGATTCTGCAATATCCCGTGCTGTCTGTTCCCCAACATGTAAAATCCCTAATGCATATATAAAACGCCACAAAGAAATTTTTTTATGAGCATTTATAGAATTGATTATATTCTCCGCAGATTTTTCCCCAAAACGCTCCAAATTGTCCAAGACGCCTTTCTCAAGCACGAACAAATCGGACGCATCTGTAATCAATCCTTCTTCTTTTAGTCGATCTAGAATTTTCGGACCGATTTCATAAATTTCAAAAGCATTCACGAAATGTATCCCCCCTCTTTGGTTTCGGGCTGGACACTTTTTGTTTTTACAATACTAAAAAATGTCTTTCTGTACCACATTCGATTGGCAAACAGGACAACTATTAGGCATTTTAAATATCTTTTCATCCCCTGCTCGCATTTTCAATAACACTTCTACAACTTCTGGAATTACATCGCCAGCCTTTTGAATCACCACAGTATCCCCAATCCGAATATCCAAACGCTCTATTTGGTCCATATTGTGCAAGGTGGCTTTTGAAACAGTTGACCCTGCCACAAGTACTGGAGAAAAGTGCGCAAGAGGTGTTAATACGCCTGTCCGCCCTACATTGACCGTAATATCTAAAACTCTAGTTGTAGCACGCTCAGCTGGATATTTAAAGGCTACCGAGTATCGTGGCGCTTTACCAACAACCCCAAGAGTTTGTTGAGTTGTTGTACTATTTACACACACAACAACCCCATCAGTCCCATATGGCAACTTTTCTCGAATCTCTCCGATATCATTTATATGAGTGAAAACTTCGTCTAAATTTTTTGCAACTTTTTCATGAACATCAACAGTAAAACCAAAATCCCGAAGCATTTTGTGTTTTTCTGAATGTGTTTTAATATCTTCATCTACGATGTCCCAAGCAAAGAAATCCAGATTCCTGTCTTTTACAAGTTGTGGATCAAGCTGGCGCAAACTACCAGCTGCTACATTGCGTGTATTAGCAAAGGTTGGGCGCCCCAATTTAATATTTTCTTCATTTATTTTTTTTAAAACATCTTTACGCATTACCACTTCCCCACGAACTTCAACTTTTTTATGAAAAACCCCAGAAAGCTTTAGTGGAATTGTCTTTATCATTTTTAAATTCTCGGTAATGTCTTCTCCCACAAAACCGTCTCCGCGTGTCGCCCCTTGGGTAAAAATCCCATTTGTATAAATAAGCGAAACGGCCAAACCATCGAGCTTCAATTCACAAAAATATTCGTTTATTGTTTCGTTTAATAGTTTTTCTATTCTTTTTTGCCAATCACTTACTTCTTCAAAAGAAAAAGCATCGTTGAGCGAAAGCATCCGTGAGGTATGCCTAACTTTTGTAAACCCGAGTGAAACACTCCCTGCTACACGATCCAAAGGGTCCTCTGTAAGCTTTAATTCTGGGTAAGAATTTTCTAATTTTCTTAATTCGCGAGTCAAGCTTTCATACACATCATCAGTTACACTTGGCGTATTTTGATTATGATATTTATCACGTAACTCACTAATTTGCACACGGAGCTTATCTACCCGCTTTTTAATTTCTTCAGATGCCATAAAATTTAAGGAGTTACTAATGTATAAGTGATATCCATTCCTCTTTCAAGATGACGAGGATTACTATCATCGCATATATTATAACCATGAGACTTAATGATGCTTGGATCCCCTGCGGTTATATTTACTTTGAAACAAGGCCCAGATACCGAAGAGTAATCAGGCTCAAGAGTGAATTCAGAACCATTCTGAGAAATATTAAGCTCCAATGGGTTGCCATCTTGGTCTCTTCCGCAAGACCATGGAGTGGTGAAGCTGGTTACGATATCTTTCGTTTCCAAAGCATACAAAGCACATTCCCCTGCAGTATCAGCCTGATAGAAAGCTACCTGAGAATCGTGTGCAGTAGATGCAAGAATAGATTGTTTGTTGATACTATTGGACAGCCCAACTACAAGCGACAAGATAATGCTCACTATTATTAATGTAAAAAGTACTGCATAACCCTTAGATAAATTGTGACTAAAAACTTTTTTATTTGTATCCACAAAAGTATTCTTCATAAAAAATTATTTCCACTTTAATAAACTTGCTTGAAGGAGTTGAGACTTTACAACAGTACCATTTCTCCATTCGACCCTAACCTCTATAATCAGTTCATCATCCCCATTAGTGCCTGAATCTAATCGTAGTTTTACCGTACGACGAAAAAGAGAATTATCTGTTGTACCAGTTGAAGTATATGTATAGTAAGGTTTTGTGCTATCTGAGTCAATCAGTAAAATTGGGCAGATGGAATTAGTTGCGCATTCTGTTGTACTATCCACCACAGACGGGATTGAAACATCAATAGTACAACCATGTGAAATATCGAAGCATTCATCCCCCATACTACGATCTCCATAATGATCAAGAAAATTAGCCCAAGTATTACCCTGAAAGGCTGTTGTGTCTCTGTCGTTTCGTATATAATCAATAACTTCTTGAGCCAAATACATCGCTGTAATTTCATTCCCTGCATATTGGGCAGAAAATTTATTGGAATACGATAATCTTAAAAGTGCAGTTAGTGCGAGAGAAAATATTAACACAGCAACGAGTGTTTCTATAAGAGTAAAGCCAGATTTTTTATTTTTTAAAAAATTATTTTTCATATAATATTATTGAGATTCAGCATTACGCTGGGAGGCTAGAGTTTGTAATGCAAATTCATGTGTTTCCCCTCCTATTGTTACATCGCCTTTCAATAAAATAAGTACGCTTGGCTGAATAGCATCAAATATCTCTGACCCAATCACAGTAAATCTTAGTTCGGTGACATTCACTTCTGGGGCAGTCAAAGCCACAAAATCTGTATTGAAGCTACCGTCATACATGCGCTTCATTACTTTCCCGTCCTCAAGCCGAAACATTGCATCCTGTATTGAGTGTTCCGCGGGCCTAAAGAACAGATCAGTCCCATTAACACAGTCGAAACCGCCATTAATTGGGAATGATGTATTTGTAGTGGAACAATAGAATTGATCCCCTAGGCGTAAACTTCTCGACATATGATCCATGGCATAATTAACATTATCCATTGCAAACCGAAGGGCCTTGGTATTTTTCGTAGATTTATTTGAAGTAAATAAACTACTTATCCCCACAACCATCACAAGCATAAAAATCGCTAACGCAACTAAAATTTCAACTAGTGTAAACCCCTTGTTGCCTTTGATGTGTACACATTTTTTATTAATTTGTGTTTTGAAATTCATATATTTATTGTGGGTCTCTTACGCTAATCTGGCCGGTATTCCAGATGCTGACAATTTTTTCCTGACCAGAAACAGATTTTATCTTCAGAATAATTTTCGAAATATTAGTCGAACAAACAGCTGAAGGCTCAGGCTTGAAACAAAAATGGGCTTCTGGGTTTGGGCGAGCAAAGGTTATGTCCACGCTTGGATACGGACTTGTGGTAGTATCTTCACAGACAGCCACATCGCCACATATCCCAGTAATCTGATCTGAGCCGTTTATGGTTAACACTTCAATACATTCATTGATTGAAGAACCATCACAAGACGCAGATACTTGATTATACACACCCTTACCAGAGGAATCATAGTCTGCAAAAAAAATAAAAGATTTACTATTCCCTTCAAAAGGTAACTGCATAGGATGAACACTAAAGTGTACACCGTATCCAGGATAAGTTGTTGATGAAAGTCCTCGAACCGCCTTAACTCCTGTGGCATACACCTGAGCCTTACGCACAGATAACGCAATATCTTCTGCTAAATTATTCAAAGTAACGTTTGTCTTTGAATCATTATAATTAAAAATTACCATACTTGTTGTTACGACAAAAATCGAAATCACCACAAGCAATTCAACAAGAGTAAAACCCTTGGATAAAAAAGATTTACGGTATTTTTTTTTATTATTATATATTCCTGTCATAGATACTAAAATAATCAACTCGAACAATAAGCTACATCCCCGGACCTACTTTCACTTCCTATGTGTGAAGCACCACTACTATCCACACACCAATACTTTGATGAATCACTCTTCAACTGCACAGAAACGGCCCATGAGTCAGAAATCACACCCTGACCACTACTATCCCCAGATACACACAATACAGAATGCCCACTATAAGTTGCTGCCTCATTCAAAGCTTCTAGTATTGGCGGGTGTAGAAATAAGTCTGATGACTTACAAGTGTCGCCTTTGATTTCCCCATAATTTTTATGGGCGTCGTAATATAGAGATGCTTGATACTGGGCACGCATTAAACTATTTTGAATTTTTAAATCTGCAGATTTATCTTGAGCTGAGCCAAGTGAGACTATCACAATCGTGATCAACGACACAAAGCCTGCAATAACCAAACTAAGCTCGATAAATGTAAATCCGCCGGAAAATCTTTTATTTTTATTTAAGTACAGATCTGTCTGCATAAAATTTACATTGTAAATAAATTAGCTAAAAAAACTAAAGTCCAGTCATATATAAATACAAAGAAGGTACCTAAAATTAAAAACGGGGCAAGTGGAATTTCAGTTTTTAAATTTACTTTTAGTTTACTAAACATAAGAATCAGGAGGCTAAACCCTGCGCCCACCCAAAAAGAAAGAATCAATGACACTAGCCCCGCCGAAAGACCAAGTAGCCAACCAATACCAAGAATTAATTTAGCATCTCCAAATCCCATCATTCTGCCCCGAGATAAAAACCATATGAGAGCAAATGGCAATGCAAGCAGTGGTCCGGCTATTAATTGTGAAATTGTCGGCCAGACAAAAGTGATACCAAATACAGATATATCTAAAAAATTAATCAGAAAACTGAGAGCAATAAAAAAGTAAACTAAAGTATCCGGAATAATTTTGTGCTTAATATCATAAACGCCAATAACTATCAAGATACAAAAAACTAAAACAAAGTAGGACAAGGCGAAAACAAATATGCTATTAGAAATAGCAAGAAGTGGCATAAATTTCAAGGCTAGAAGCAAGAAAACAAACCCAGTAACTACTTCCACTAGTGGATATTGATGCGAGATCCGACTAGCGCATCCGCGACATCGGCCTTTTTGAAACATAAAACTTAAGACGGGTATTAACTCGTACCAATACAGAGTTTTACTACAAGAGAAACAAACTGACCTACCTTTGGTTATTTTTTTATTAGTGTTGAAGCGAAAGATTACTACATTCAAGAAACTGCCGACAATAGTACCCAGCAGAAATATAAAGATCGATATTAGAGTATCCATAAGTATAATAATAACATTATGCAAACCAAAAACAAAGAGTTTTTACTGACAACTTGCGACGTTACTCAAGTCGATCGTTGCTACCCCAACTTTTGCATTATTCTGACTATCTACACACCAACTTGTTAGTGGATCAGTCTTAAGTGGAACAGAGACAGCCCAAGAGTCCGCATATACAGACGAACCAGTTGAATCAGCCAACAAACAAGTCCCTGCAACTCCTGAGTATGTTTCAGCAGAAACGAGGGCATCTTTGATTGTTTGCTCTAGGAATAAATCCCCAGGAGTTCCTGTAGTACAAGTTGTACTTGCAGATACCAAGCCGAAATTACTATTATCATTGTAATATACCCCAGCGGTAGATCTAATTCCGGCTAAATTACTTTGGATATTTGCATCTACTCCTTTCTGACGAGCAGAATCTAAGGACTGTAGAACAACAGCTGCCAAGATCCCAATAATCGCAATAACAATGAGTAGCTCAACTAATGTAAAACCACTATTTTTTGATGAAACTTTAGAATTTTTCATAATTTACTTTTTAAAAAATTTATTAAATAAAACCAACAAGACAAACACCGTACGCCATACGATTTTTGTCAAAAGGTATTAACATGTATAGTCACCAGATGGTAGAGGAACTGTAGTCTTTCGGAAGACACCAGTATTATCGATACACCACATTACAGGTGAAGTAGAAGTACTGTCAGACAACGGAGCTTCTACGGCCCATACTGTCGAACCATTAGAGTGACAAGTGGCTTCATTCCACGCTCCAGCAATACCACTACCATTATTCACTGTAGTTGCGGTCGGTATTGTAGCTTTTTTTGCCTCAAGGAGCATTGGTGAAATAGCAGATACACCATTAATTACAGAATTACTACACAAACTTGCATAGCTACCAGTTGCTGTACGGAAAAGTTCAGCTTGATAGAAAACACTTTTCAGAGTATTTTTCACCTTAGCGTCATCCCCCTTATCACGGGCAGAACCAAGACTAATAATAACAATTGCGGCCAATATACCGATAATTGCTATTACTACAAGTAACTCTATTAATGTAAAACCTTCCTGACTGCGAACACTTAAATCTTTTTTTAAATTTTTCATTATAATTTTTTAAAATAATTAAATAGACCCTAGAAAAAACGACCAACCATGAAACTATTATAGCATAGAAAATATCCCAATCCACTAATAGAAAAAAAGTATGTGCAAAACTTTTTCCTCCCTAGAAAACAAAAAACCACCCATAAAAGGTGGTTTTTTGAAATAAAACAATCTTTGTATTAGTTACAAGATGTAGTTGTAATAGCTGCAGGACTTGCACCACTTACACCTACATATGCTGAACCTGCAGAAGTTGTACTTCTCGCAACCCCAGTAGAGTCAACACAAAATACACCACTTGAGAGAGCTGCTGATGTTGCCCAAGCAACACCATTAGATGGCTGACCTGCTGCTGCATAACAAGCAGTAGAACCAGTAATACCATTCAACAAGTTTCCAAGACCATTGTTTGCAGTTTCAAACAAAGTACCTGATGTTGTAGCACAAGTTCCAAGTGTAACTGCTGTACCTGTACCTGTATAAAGCATAGCTTGAGCTCTCATATTTGAAAGTTGAGCTTGGATCTTAGCGTCAGCTGCTCTTGTTCGAGCATTACCAAGTGATGCCAATACGACTGCTGCTAATATACCGATGATCGCGATAACCACAAGCAATTCGATCAATGTAAAACCTTTTTTGTAATTTTTTATCATAATAAAAATAATAATTAATAAATTTTGTCTCTTAGAAAAAGACACGACCTTATTCTAATGTTGCTATTATACCATAGAAGTATTTCAAAAAGACAATATGCCTATAGAAATGGTTGTGGATATCTTTTAATACGAAATGTTATTGAATTCCACCGGCAATATTGTAAATCGGCATAAGGACAGAAGAAAGGAGTATCCCAACTCCAAGTCCAAGCGCCACAATCATCACTGGTTCAATAAGTGTCACCAATGTATCAACAGCTTCCTTGGCTTCACGATTGTAGAATCGGCCCAAAGTACTTAGGATATTTCCAACAGAGCCTGTCTCTTCCCCGACTTTAATCATCTGCGACATTATTGCTGGAATTTCTGGATGAACAGCAAGTGCATCTGAAAGTGGTTTACCTGCCTTCACTTCCTCAGCCGCTTGTTTTAAAATCCTTGAGTACACACGATTCCCCACAACACTCGCAGTAATGTCGATTGCACGAATTATCGGAATTCCTGATGAAAGCATCGTATCGAGGTTGTCAGCAACACGAGACAAATATAATTTAATAAAAATAGTTTTAAATACAGGAATAGAAATTTTTACTTTATCGAGATAACTTTTGCCACTATCTGTACGGGTTAAATGGAATATATAAAAAGCAATACCCACCAAAAATGCCAAAATGAAAATTCCATAATTTACAAAGAGGTCACTAAGGCCGAGCACCATTTTGGTATGAAATGGTATATCCTGACCTGATTCTTTGATAATTTGACCAAGTTTCGGAACGATAAAAACAAACATCACCGCCATAACAATAAAAAATATTCCAATAACAAATGAAGGGTAAATCAGAGCATTTTTTGCTTTTGAATTCAATTGATACTGACGATCAAGATAGTCAGCCAAATAGGAAAAAATTTGACTCAATTTACCTGATTCTTCACCAGCATGGACCATGTTTACATAAAAATCTGAAAAAATATCAGGGTATTTCGATAAAGCCACGGAAATGGAAGTCCCCGCTTGGAGATCGTCTGTAATCTTCACCAGCGTTCTGGCAAGGAGTTTATTCTCCACATTGTTTGATAACAGCGTGAAGGCTTTGAGCGCGGATACCTGAGATTCAAAAAGTGTGGCAATCTGACGTGACAGAATAACGACATCTTTGGTCGGAACATGCTCAAACAATGTCATATCAAAAAATGATTTGTCCTTTTCTGCTTCAACAATAGAAACAACTATCAAGCCTCTACGTTGTACTGCAGAAATCGCCAAATCGCGCGTGCCCGCATCTACACTACCATCTTTCTTCTCTCCCGTATTTGTGATCGCTTTGAAATTAAATAGCATACTACATTAATTGTTCCATGCTCTTAGGATTAAGCGAGTACTGCATCGCAGTCTCCATAGTAATTTCACCCTTCTCTACTAATTCTAGTAGAGACCTATTCATATCCACCATACCTTGCTGAAGGCCGGTCTCCACAACTACATCTATCTCGTGGGTACGCTTTTCGCGAATTAAATTAGCAACAGCATTGTTATTGATAAGCATTTCATATGCAGGCACTCGCCCCCCAGTAATCCTTGGTACAAGTCTTTGGGAAAAAATTCCAATTAATGAACTTGCCAACTGAATACGAATCTGACCTTGTTGATGCTCGGGGAATGCGTCAATAATACGATCTATTGTTTGTGATGCGTTATTTGTATGAAGTGTTGATATCACCAAGTGCCCAGTTTCTGCCGCCGTGACAGCAATAGCAATCGTTTCTGGAGAGCGCATTTCCCCCACCATTATCACATTCACATCTTCACGAAATGCCGACTTTAGAGCAGAATCGAAACCTTTTGTATCGATCCCAACTTCGCGCTGATTGATGATTGATTTGACTGGAGTATATACATATTCAATCGGATCTTCAATTGTAATTATATGTGCAGTTGTTTCGTTGTTGATTAAATTAATCATCGAAGACATTGTTGTTGATTTACCTTGTCCTACAGGGCCTACAACCAAAAAAAGTCCCTGCTTCTTGAGCGCAAATTCTCGCAAGACATCTGGCAAGTTCAATTCTTTGAAAGTTTGAGCTTTAGGAATCAAACGCATTACCATCGAAATAGATCCACGCTGAAAGAAAACATTCCCTCGAAGTCTGCTGTCGAGCATACTATGAGCGAAGTCTAACTCTTTGTCTTGCATAAACTTTTTAACTTTTTCAGGACCTACCATCACTGTCAAAACTCCAAGAACAGTTTCTTCGGAAAATTCTTGGCTATTATTCAAAAAAATTAATTGCCCAGACACACGAATAGCTGGGAATCGCCCCGTGGTTATGTGTATATCGGATCCGCCTTCATTTATAAGAGTTTGAATTAAAGTCTCAAGTATGTGTCTGTAATCCATAATAATTATTTTTTAGCTTTATTCATAATTTCATTAACTTTCACAATAATCTCTGATGGAATACTGCTTGCCTTAACGATATACCCAGAAGCTCCGAGAGCTTCCCCTTTTGCAATATCAGACTGTTGCCCTCTATTAGATAGAATAATTCTAACACTTGTTTGAGCAAGGTTCTCTTCTTTCATTTTTTCAAGCAATTCAAAACCGTCCATCACTGGCATCATTATATCCATAAGTATTATGTCAGGGTTCAAACCTCCTCTTAATAATTCGAGAGCTTTTTCAGAACCAAGTGATGTAAAAACTTCAAAACCAGACTGAGAAAATTTCAAAGCATACATATCGAGGAGAAATATGTCATCATCAATTATAAAAATTTTCTTCTTAGTTTCCATGTGTATATATTATAGTACAGTTCGATTACTTTCGCTATCCTACAAATTGAATATATCTTGAAAAGGAACCATTCCATCGAGACTTTTCAACATTGCATCTTCTTTCATTGTTATCATTCCACGAGATCTTGCAAGTTTATAAACATCTTGCTCCGTTGGATTTTTCAAAATAACACTTTGCATTTCTTTATCAATCTTAAATATTTCAAAAACTGGGACACGGCCACGAGTTCCTGAAGGACTTTCATTGGAAGGAATAGCTTCAATAAAATCTTTACTGAAGTCAATTTTAGACTTAAACTCCTCTGGCAAATCCACAAACTGTTTCTCGAGTATCACCCGAGTTCCCGTCTCTTTGGAAACAGCTTTTCGAGATTGGGGTGTTACGCGACGCACCAATCTCTGCGCAACAGCAAGGATAAGTGTAGGCGCAATAAGATAAGGATCTATTCCCATATCAATAAGGCGAGGGATTGCTCCAACCGCACTATTAGTGTGCAGAGTCGAGAAAACTAGATGCCCAGTAAGAGCCGCTTGAATAGCAAGCTGTGCAGTTTCTTTATCACGAATTTCTCCCACCATTATTATATCTGGGTCCTGACGCAATATTGAACGAAGCCCTGATGCAAAAGTATAACCAATTTCAGGCATAACTTGCGATTGGTTGATTCCAGTAATTTGATATTCTACTGGATCTTCAAGTGACACAATATTCTTTTCCTCACGATCCAGAGAATTAAGCATTGAATAAAGAGTCGTAGTTTTACCAGAACCTGTTGGTCCAGTGACTAAAATCAAACCGTATGATCTTGTTAAGGCTTCTCGAATCAGGGCTAGATTCTCTTCTGATAAATCTAGCTGGTTAAGTGGTTTGATTCCTCGCTGTGAATCAAGTATTCGCATAACTATCTTTTCACCAAAATATGATGGCATAGTAGAGACACGAAAATCAATTTTGCGGTCATCAATTTTTGTAGAGAATCCTCCGTCTTGTGGCTTACGCTTTTCATCGAGGCGAAGTTTGGCAAGTATTTTAATACGCGCAATGACTCCTGAATAAACATTCAAGGGTAATATCAAAGTTGTGTGCAACACTCCATCAACACGGAAACGAACCTTGACTTTATCTCCTACATTTTCAATATGAATGTCCGAAGCATTACCTTCTGTCGCATTACGCAAGATTACACCAACAATTTTAATAATTGGTGCATCCTCGACAATTTTTTCCAAATCTTCTTTTGATTCATCTTTCTTTTTTTCAATCGCAACTATATCTTCCTTGGAAGTATCTGCTATTGCCTTAGATATATCATCATCAAATTCAGTCAGAGCCTTATCAACTTCCCCACCTGTACCTCTATATGATTCGAGTAATTGTTGTAATGTAGAAAAAGAAATCAAAAAAACCTTGAATGGCATCCCGTTCTTAACCGTCAAGAATTGCAAAACGTCCATTGCTTGAATATTCTCCGGATCTGTTATACCAATTTCTAAAACACCATCTGTAACCCCTATTGGAGAAAAGTTGTAAGTTTGCGCAGACTCAAGTGGTATATACTTTAAAACATTTGAGGGTACATTCCTCGAATCGAGTGTACGCGTTGGAATATTAAAATAAGCACCCTTAAGTTCAAGAACTTTATTTTCATCAACTTTAAAGTCGATTAGTGCTTGATCAATGTTGCCTTTGTACTTTTCATCAGCAAGACGAACAATTTCAGGAAGTTGATCTTCTTTGAGAATTCCTTTTTTTACTAATTCATCTAGAAATGTCATATTAATTCATATCTTGGAATAATGGGATAAGACCAGCATTATTTTGAGTTTGATCCCCTAAAGGGATAGAGCCAGCAACCGGAGCAAAGGGATTCACACGCCCGACATCACCAGTATTCAATAGTATCTCGACCGTATTATCCTTCAAAGATTGGAAGGTTGGCATATTAAATATCTCTGGATCAACCGTTAAAGTTTTCAAGCCAGACAATGACGCAATAAAAGTAACATTATCTTGATTTGCATCCACGGGGGAACCAGTCGAGGAAGAGAGCGAACCTATAACTTCCTCTTTTTTCTCGGGCCAATATACATACGCCAAAACTGCTATTGCAAGGGCAACTGTCGCTATGGCTAAATTTTTAATAGTTTTACTCATATATTTATATTATTTAAGCCAATAAGTTTGAATTTTTACAGTATATTCAAAAATATCCGGGTCAAAATTGACTGAGGTCCTTGTCCGAGGAGGAATAGTGAAGGATATACTTCTCACATCAATTAACCGTAAATTTTTCTCAACAGCTTCCAAAAAGTAAACAAATTCTCCGTAACGTGCCTGAGTTTTGAATTCCAAATCAAAAATTCCATATGGAAGCTGTTCGACAGCCCCCTCTGTTTGTGCCCCTGCTGCTTCTGCGCTGACTTCCTTTTCTTCTACGGTTGGAACGGCAAAGTCAACATTTTTAATTGAAACACCATTCTCCTCGGCAATACTTTGTAGCTGAAGTATTAATTGTATATTATTTACAGTGTCTGGTAAAAATTTATCTAAACGATCCATATTTTGTTTATTGATTTTTCCAAACGAAGTTATTAGGCTGTCACTTTTTTCTTGAAGTTCTTTGGATTGCGATAGAGTTAGATTCTGATCTTTTATATCTTGTTGTAAAGTTTTAACATTATCATACAAAGGTTTAATATATATAAACAACCCTGCAATAGATAGCCCTATAAAAATGATTGCAAATATGTTTCGCATAAATAATTATTGAACTTGGTCGTTAATATTTTCATCTAATAACAATGTATCGGTCAAACCACTTGGCATGGTTGTATTGGTTTGTTTGCTAGCGGGAGCCACCTTGCTTTGTAAAATCTTTTTCTCATACGATAAAAGATTTGGGTCAACTGAAAAAGAAAGGTCGAAAGTCACGTAGCCTTTTGTATCCTTATTTTCTGAAAGTACAAGTTTAGAAAAAATAACATTCTTAAAGTACTTTGCCATATTTGGGTCATTAAAAGCTTGAGATTGAATTGCGATAGATTTATAATCTCGTGCAATGCCTGATATTTTTACATCGATATTTTTAGCACTCACGCTATTTTCCGCACTAAACTTAGTAAATTGTACTGTGGGAATAGTTATCTCATTGATAGCATAAAATAGTGGTGACAAGGCCACGTGTGAAGCCAATAATTTTTTAGAAATACCAACCTTCTTATTAAAAGCTTCCAAATCTTGAATTTTAGCAGGCTCAAAATTCTTTTCAACCGCACTGAAAGACGCTTTCGAAGAATCTATTTCTTTTAGTAATTTTCCTTTATAAAGATAAAGTCCCCCATACAAACCTGCTGTAATAAATAAAATAATCAAAGAGATAGGCAATAAAATACGGATTGGTCGATGAAGTGGCACTTCGTGAGCCCCCGCGACTGCAATAGGCTTCTTGGGTATAAAAGATGTTTGAAATGAATTATTGTCCATAAATATTTATGAAATTTGCCTCAAAGCAATACCGACTGCTACTGCAAATTCTGGACCGCTGGTAGAAAGTATAGGAGATAAGAATGCTGGAGCCTCGGTTTTGGAAAATGGATCGCCATATATAACTTCACAATTAAAAGCTTGCATCGAATATTCATGCAGTCCTCTTAAAAGTGCTCCACCTCCAGTAAGCACAACTTTGCTTATATTTTTATTATACTTCTTTTCAAAATTCAACACAACAGTATTTGTCTCAGATAATATGAAATCAATTGAAGATTTTACGATATCAGCAACTTGTGGGTTCTTCGCACGATCAAGCCCTGTCTCTCTCTTTAACTGTTCGGCTTCTTTGAAAGGTATTGATAACGCTTGGGAAATATTTTTTGTAATATCGTGCGAACCACGATTGATAATGTGGAAGACCCGGACAATACCATACTCAATGATGGAAAGTTTTGTTTTTGATGCTCCAAAATCCATCAACACAACCGGAGTAAGCTCATTATTGAAAGTCGAACGAATCGAACTAAAAACTTCCATTTCAAAGAAATTTGAATTGATATTAGATGTAGTTAGAAGTTCCCGATACTTTGACAAAGTATCGTTATGTATAGCCACAACTAGAGCTTCTGTCTTTTCTTCTTTTGGAGCTATTGTCTTTGGTTCATCATGTAGTGTATCTTCTGGATATGGAGACTGCTCTGGGATTACCCACCAATCAATACTAACTTCTGAAATCGGCACAGGAACATACTTGCGAGCTTCAGTGGAAATAATAGAATTTAGATCCCCGCCTGCTGTATTCTTCGGTAAAGAAAGTAAAAATATCAAACTTGCAGAAGAAGGAATAGACAATGCGCCAAAATTGGTCGTTGCACTTGATTCTTTCATTAAATCCAAAAGAGCTTGCTTTAATTGCTCGAGCCCAAGATTTGTTGTAGCCCCAACATCAAGCTCTGCATACGGACCCAAAGCAAGTGCCCCGTATGTTTCAAGTACAGCCTTGCCTCCTTTTTTCTTTAACTCTACTATCTTTATAGAAGATGAACCAATATCAATACCCAAAACACTGTCAATTTGTGGCTCTGAAGAAAAAAACGAAAACTTATCACCAAAAATTTTTTGTAAAAATTTAAACATAGAATACAATGAAATTATAGCATATTTATAGTAAACTAAGAATACAATGTTGAAAAAAATCTTATCCAAATTGTTGGATATACTTTTCCCTGAAAATTGTATTGGGTGCAAACAACCAGATACCCTCTTGTGTGACCAATGTATATCTAAAATAAGGCCAGCTGAACGAGAAAGTGCTAGACAAATCTTGAGTTTTTTTGATTATCGAGATCCTGTGATGAAAGAAGCTATGTGGAAACTCAAATATGGAAAAAAGCGCCACATTGCACAGATTTTAGGAAATGCTCTGTATGAACGCTCGATGGAAGAAATTGCCGATATGAGATCTTTTACCCTAGGGCTACCAATCTTGGTCATCCCAGTTCCTATTCATAATAAAAAGAAAAGATTGCGTGGCTATAATCAAGCAAAATTAATAGCCCAACATTTTGTCATGTCGGCACCAAAAAATATTTTAGAAATGGAAGAAAGAATTATTGTGAAAACCAAAGCGACAATCCCCCAAGCTCGCATAAACAACAGAAATAGACGACTGGCGAATATCAAAAATGCATTTGCCTATCGAAAAGATTTTAACCCACACGAATTGCGCGGAAGGGTGGTGATTGTACTCGATGATATAACAACAACAGGAGGAACTTTAACTGAAATTATCAAGTTAGTGGAAGATGCTGGGGTAAAAAAGGTAGTTGGCTTTGCGGTTGCACACTAATTTCTGGTATGATGGTACATATGCAACAAAAAAACAAATGCCCAGATTGTGGCGGAGCTCAAGTGAATCATTTTGTAAATTATGTTTCTGTACTTCTTGGCAAATTAATAGATCCATACATAGGATGGATGGGCCGAATCATGCCCGAAAGTGCTTTTGAATTCTTGGGTCCATTTTTTATAAAAACAATGGTATTTTTACGCCTTGGTACAATTACTCGAGAACCAAATGATAAAGATAGTGGCCGAACTCGTGTACTTTGGGAAGAAGCCAACCGTCGCGGAATCGAAATGTATGAATTCCACTTATTCGGTATTGGTGGAGAAATTTTTATCTCAAATTACAAAGGTGATATGCGATCCTTTGATGTACTGCCTCGGCCAAAGAAATATAATCCACGAGGATTAGAATGGATGGATGATAAAAATAAAATGAAACAACATTTCAAAAAAGCTGGGATCAAAGTTGCTGACGGTGATGTCACAGGATCTGTCCAAAAAGCTTTGGAAATCTTTCGAAGACTACAAAAACCAGTTATTACGAAGCCGAATATTGGCTCCCGAAGTCGCCACACAACTACTCACCTAATGGATGAAGAGAACTTTGTGATTGCATTCAAGAAAGCTCGGCAACTTTCACCTTGGGTCATGATTGAAGAGGAGCTTTCCGGATTTGTATTCCGTGGACTTTTAATTGGCAAAAAGTTTGCAGCCGCACTGCGTCGTGAACCTGAAGATGTCATCGGCGATGGTATCCATACAATTCGAGAATTAGTAGAAATTGAAAATAAAAATCCTCTGCGCCAAGGTCCGATATTTCACCATATTACAATCGGTCCTGATGAAGAAAAGGAATTAAAATTCTGGAACCATACTTGGAATACAATTCCAAAAAAGGATGAAGTTGTAACTCTCGGACAGAAGACCAGTCGTGGAGTTGGTGGTGGTATTACTGATGTTACAGATAGCATTCACCCAGATAATATTGCAATGCTTGAAAAGATTGCCGAAGTCGTGGACGATCCACTTATCGGAGTTGATTTCATTATGGAAGATTCCTCCGTTTCGTGGAAAGACCAACCTCGCTCTGGAGTAATCGAATGCAACAGCGCCCCATTTATAGATTTGCATCACTACCCTCTCGTAGGCAAACCTCGCAATGTTGCAGGGCTCCTATGGGATATAATTTATCCAGAATCTAAAATAGATTAATTTGTAACAAGTGAATCAACTGTAATTTCTGATTCAGGAGCAACTTCGAGATCCGGCTTTAAGCCTTGTGCATGTTTCTGATTTTCATCATAGACGGCATATTCTCCTAAAAACTTTTTAAAGTCATCAATTCGGGACTCTTCATCGACTTCTGTAAAATGGTCGATTGGTTTCGATTCCGGAGTATATTCATAGTGACCTCGTATTTCTCCGTCAGAAAAAATCCTTATGTGATATTGGTAATCAAAGTCTACAAGTTTACGCCAAGAAAGAACTTGCCCGCTATCTACCCACGCGACAAAGTGGTTGCCGAAATTCCATTTTTCATGAAGATGATTTTCTAATTGCTTTAGAGTTTTATCTGGAGCAACCCAACCTATATGATAATGCTGACGTTCTTTGTCATGCCAAACAAGATGAGATTTTACAAGAAAATTTTGGACTTTTGGAAAAACATAATAAATCTTGTGCCAAATATAATTTTTGACTTTTTGGCTTGGAGTAAGTTGGACGGTCTTTTTCATACGAGCATCATAACATAAAAATTAGAAGCGTAATAAATAAAAAGATATAAAGAAAAGGGGCTATCTCACGACCACCCCCTTCAACCCTTAAAGCAATTGTAGAAAGCTTTAAAGAATTTAACTAAACCTATTAAGAAGTACCAACCAGCGACGTTCCGCTGGTTATTCGGACTTGAAATTATTATACACTAAAATAATAAAAAGTAAAGCGGAGGCGGTGAGATTCGAACTCACGGACCCGATTAAAGGTCGACGGTTTAGTAAACCGTTGATTTAAACCACTCATCCACGCCTCCGTTGCTACACTATACTTTAATTTTAGAATTTTTAAAAGGTGTATCTATGTGCTAATATGCTGGAGTATGGAGCCGTGTCAGAGTGGTC
>CAZOLF010000009.1:18703-22431 GCA_964580855.1 uncultured Candidatus Saccharibacteria bacterium | reverse complement strand
GGTACAGGTAAGGCTCGTCACGGATCTACACGCTCACCAATTTGGGTAGGTGGAGGTATTACACACGGTCCTCGTAATGATAAGGATTACTCTCAAAAAATAAACAAGAAGATGAAGGTAAAAGCTTTGTATTCAGCTTTGTCTGAAAAGTTGCGCAAAGGTCAATTACTTTTTGTTGAAGAATTAACATTTTCAAAAATGAAGACAAAAGATGCTGTTGATGTAGTAAAGAATCTTTCAACAATCACAGGATTCGAAAAGCTTGTTGGAGGACGAAATCGCAATACATTGATTACCATCCCTGCAAGAAGTGATATTGTGAAGAAGAGCTTCTCTAATATTCCAACAGTTGAAGTTGACGAAGTTCGCAATCTTAACGTTGTTGATCTCCTTTCAAAGAAATTTATTATAATGATACAACCAACGGAAAGTATTGCATTTCTAGGTGGTAAAATTGAGAAGAAATAATATATGGCAACTACAAAAATAACAAAAGAAAAGAAGGCTAAAGTAGCTAAGGAAGTAAAAGTAAAAAATACTGGCCTTGTATTGGGTGCTCGCATTACAGAAAAAGCAGCAAAGGCATCTGAGAAAAATGTCTACACTTTCAATGTAGCAACAACTGCAAATAAAACTGAAATCAAGAAAGAAATTATTGCTTTATATAAAGTTACACCAATCAAGATCAATATCACAAAGCGTAATTCAAAGCCAGTTTTTATCCGTGGACGCAAAGGGGTCAAACAAGGTGGAAAGAAAGCGGTTGTATTTTTAAAGAAAGGTGACAAAATTACTCTTGCTAGTTAATTAATTAAAATTTTATGAAGACATACAGACCAACAACTCCATCAAAGCGCCATCAGACTACAGTTACATACCGTGGTGTGTTGACTACAAATAAACCAGAGAAATCTCTGACCCATGGCTACAAGCGCTCTGTAGGGCGTAACAACCAAGGCCGGATTACTACACGCCACAAAGGTGGTGGAAACAAGCGCCTTTATCGTGAGGTGGACTTTACTTACACAATCCAAGATATCCCTGCAAAAATTACATCTGTTGAATACGACCCAAATCGCAGTGCCTTCATTGGACTTGCAGTTTATCAGAACGGGGAGAAGAAATACGTTGTTCTTCCAAAGTCTGTAAAAGTTGGTGACACATTCATCGTGTCAGCCAAGGCTCCATTAACTCCTGGTAATCGTCTTCCACTCAAGATTATCCCAGTTGGAACATTTGTTTATAATATTGAAATCAAACCAAAAGGTGGGGCAAAGCTCGTTCGCTCTGCAGGAGTATTTGCTCAAGTTGTTGCAAATGATAATGGTTATACAAACTTGAAAATGCCTTCAACAGAAATCCGCAAAATTCCTGAAGAATGTTTTGCAACAATCGGTGAAGTTTCAAATGCTGAATACAAGCTTCAAAATTATGGTAAAGCAGGACGAAGTCGATGGAAGGGAATTCGCCCAACAGTTCGCGGTACTGCTATGAACCCAGTTGACCACCCACACGGAGGAGGTGAAGGTAAGCAAGGACGAGGTCTCCGCCGTGCAAAGAGCATGTGGGGTAAGCCAACAGGAAAGGGCCAGAAATCTCGAACACCAAAGAAATACTCAAACTATCTTATTGTTTCTCGCCGAAAGGTTGGCAAATCTAAGAAGTAATAATTTTATACGAAACAAAAAAATGCCCTTCGGGGCATTTTTTTGTTATAATGAAACTATGGATGAATTTTTAGATAAAAAGAACTTTTCAATTATTGATCGAGCACGGAGTTTTAATAATGCATTTCGTGGACTTGGTATTATGATAAAGACTCAGCACAATGCGTGGGTCCATATTTCTGCAGCTTTTGTTGCGATTATTTTAGGATTCTTCTTTCAAATATCTTTAATGGAGTGGGCAGTGCTTGTACTTGCTATGGGCTTTGTTTTAGGGGCGGAAGCTTTCAATACTGCCATGGAGATAGATATTGACCTGACGAGCCCTACATACCACCCTTATGCGCGTGATACGAAGGATGTCGCCGCTGGAGCAGTGCTTATCTCCGTTATCGTGGCCGTTGTGATTGGGCTTATTATATTTGTCCCTAAAATGATTGCCTTTTATCCTGCTTAAATATATAATTCACATATTATGAAAAGTGCTCTTGATATCCTAAAAGAGGCTGGGGCGATTTTGCCCAACGATCATTTCGTCGGCACTTCAGGACTCCATTTTGATACATATATAAATAAAGATGCACTTTTCCCCCACACAAATCTCGCAAGCGAGATGGGCAAATTATTTGCCGAGAAATATAAAGATGCTGATATCGATACAGTGGTAGCGCCAGCATTAGGCGGAATTATTCTTTCACAATGGACAGCGTATCACTTAAGCGTTTTAAAAGGCAAAGAAATTTTTGGAATTTATACAGAGAAGACGCCCGAAAGAGATCAGATTTTCACTCGCGGATATGATAAATATGTGACGGGTAAAAATGTTTTAATAATTGAAGATTCTACCGTAACAGGTGGATCAGTTATGAAAGTGGTCAATGCAGTCCGGAATGCTGGAGGAAATATTGTCAGGGTTTGTGTAATGACCAATAAAGATCCGGAAAAAGTAAATTCGCAAACAGTTGGCGCCCCATTTGATTGTCTTAATGAATTCAATGTTCCAACTTATACCGCAGAAAATTGCCCAATGTGCAAAGCTGGAGTTCCAATAAACCAGAAAATAGGCCACGGCAAGAAATTTTTAGAATCACAAAATAAATAATTAAATGAAAAAAGTATTAATTACTATCTTAATAATCCTAATCCTCGCAGGTGTTGGGTATTTTGCATATTCAAAAGGGTTGATAAAGTTGGATTTTTTGAAAAGGGGTGATGAGGTCGTATCTGAAAACCAGCTTATTCAAAAATTCGGAAGCTATACTATACTTGATAAAAACATAAAGATTATAGTAAATAAATCGAATGGATTTGTAAATATTAATATAAATGATCTTCAGGGAAATTCTTTAATTGACCTGAGTAATTTAAGGAGATTTAGTGCTTATCAAGGGTGGGCCATCTTAGTGGATAACCAAGATAATATTTGGATCAATAGTTCTGACGTTGGTACATTTGAGGTAGTCATGACAGAAGGACGCTATTCTTTGAAAGAATTCTCAATGGATGAACTAAAGGAATGGGGTGTTCCAGAAAAAATATGCAATCTTTATCCACCAAGTCTTAAAAATAAAATTAAGTGCAAATTATAAAATATTATGAACAACAAATACGATACACGTGCTAAAGAAATAAATTCGCTCCTATGCGTAGGGCTTGATAGTGACTTTGCGAAATTGCCTGAGAAGTTTAAGGCGATGGAATTTCCGCAGTTCGAATTCAACAAGTGGATTATTGATCAAACTGCCGAATATACAGCAAGCTTTAAGGCTAATAGTGCTTTCTATGAAGCTCGTGGCGATCAAGGGCTTCGCGAATTGAAAATGACGATTGATTATATAAATCAAAATCATCCGACAATTTTTACAATCCTTGATGCAAAGCGTGCTGATATCGGGAATACGAATAATGGATATATACAATTTGCGTATGAGTATCTTTCTTTTGATTCTGTAACCTTGCATCCATATTTAGGAAGAGAGGCAATAGATCCATTTCTTTATCGCACTGATAAAACTTCAATTATTTTATGCCGTACTTCCAATCCGGGTGCACGCGACTTTCAAG
>CAZOLF010000009.1:16836-18693 GCA_964580855.1 uncultured Candidatus Saccharibacteria bacterium | reverse complement strand
TCGGAGCAACTTATCCAGAAGAGATGAAAAAGATTCGAAGTATTGTAGGGGATATGACATTTCTAGTACCGGGAATTGGTGCCCAAGGTGGAAGCGTGGAGGATGTTGTAAAAGCAGGCTTGAATACTAAAGGCCTGGGGCTTATAATCCACTCTGCTCGGGGGATAATCTTCGCTGAGGACCCTAAAATGGAAGCTCTCAAACTCCGGGATGAGATAAGGAAATATACGGCTTGACTATTGTCGGGCTTTGATATAGTATACACTCTACGAGGCTCTTGAGAGCTTTATTTTATTGCAGTTAATTAATTATGACAAGATCACTTAAAAAAGGCCCATATGTTGACCCACGACTATTGAAGAAAATAGCGGGTAAAAAGCCTATCGAAACTGGCGTGATAAAGACATGGTCTCGCGCATGCCAAATATCTCCTGAAATGGTTGGGTTTGTTTTTGGTGTACACAATGGCAAGGTCCATGTGGAAGTTCTCGTATCTGAGGATATGGTAGGGCACCGCTTGGGAGAATTTTCATTGACTCGCAAATTCGTACGACACGGAGGTAAAATGCAAAAGGAATTAGAGCAAAAGAAGAAGGAAGCTGAAATTACTGCCGCTAAAGCTGCCAAAGGCGCGACTGATAACAAGAAATAATATTTTATATGAAAGCAATCCTAAAAAATTACAAACAGTCACCTCGTAAAGTTCGCCTTGTTGCGGATCTGATCAAAGGCAAGAGTGTAGCAAATGCACAAGTTGAGCTTTCAATGTTGCCAAAGCGTGCTTCTTTACCTATCGCAAAATTGCTTGCTTCAGCCGTAGCCAACGCAAAGCAAAATAACCAAGTAGAAACAGCAGGTTTAATTGTTGAAAATGTCACTGTAAACAAAGGATTGGTAGCAAAGCGTTTTATGCCTCGAGCGCGCGGAAGCGCATCTCGGATCAACAAGCGTATGAGTCACGTTACCCTTACATTGAAAGTTGCAACAGATAAAATTGCAAAAGTTAAAAAAGTAGCTAAGAAAGCAAGTAAGCCAAAAAAGGCTGTTAAAAAATAATTTTATGTCAAAAATCGTCCACCCATATGCTCATAGATTAGTAATCCTCCGCGACTGGAAAAGTCGTTGGTTTGCTGACAAGAATTACAGTACTCTTCTAAAAGGTGATGTTGTTATTCGTGAGTTTTTAAATAAAAAGTTACGAGGATTTTATGTTTCTCGTGTTGAAATCGAGCGTAACGCAAAAAGTACAAAAGTAATGGTCCACACATCTCGCCCTGGTATGATTATCGGCCGTGGAGGCGATGGAGCAAATAAATTGAAAGCTGACTTGGTCAAAGCCATGACTAAAAAGGGTGTAACTATTCCTCAAGATTTGAAATTCGATATAGTGGAAGTTACAAATCCTGATGCAGATGCTGCTATTGTTGCCTACTCTATTGCTGAAGGTTTAGAGAAGCGTTTGCCATACCGCCGAGTGTTAAAACAAGCTATCGAAAAGGTTATATCTACACGTGGAGTCAAAGGT
Source organism: uncultured Candidatus Saccharibacteria bacterium (assembly GCA_964580855.1). Classification (GTDB taxonomy): domain Bacteria; phylum Patescibacteriota; class Minisyncoccia; order Phycocordibacterales; family UBA9973; genus UBA8515. The sequence goes on along the minus strand of CAZOLF010000009.1, from coordinate 17,168 downwards.
GCAAGAATCTTTCTAGGAGGACGTCTTGGAGGTGCTGAAATCGCTCGTAGTGAGCAAATCAAGCGTGGTTCTATCCCTCTACAGACATTTCGTGCTGACGTTGATTTTGCTCGTGAAAAGGCTCATATGACATATGGAGATATCGGAATCAAAGTTTGGATCTACCGTGGAGAAGTCTTTTCTGAACCAACAAGCGGAAATTCTTATTCTAAAAGAGATAATAAATAATTTTTATGTTACTACCAAAAAAAGTAAAATTTAGAAAAGCACACACTTTCAGAGAAAACTCTGAGAAAGTTGGAGTTGAAACCAGAGGAACAAAAATCTCTTTC
>CAZOLF010000009.1:15506-16826 GCA_964580855.1 uncultured Candidatus Saccharibacteria bacterium | reverse complement strand
AAGTAAAATTTAGAAAGTGGCAGACAGGACGCAAAAGTGCCGAAAAGTTACAACGCCCGGAAGTTCGCGGTAGTAATGTTGCGTTCGGTTCATATGGCCTCAAGGCAATGTCTGGCGCACGAGTTAAGTCAAATCAAGTTGAATCTGCTCGTAAGGTACTATCTCGTACAATCACAAAAGCAGGACGTCTTTGGATTCGTATTTTCCCTGACAGACCAATCACAGCAAAGCCAGCAGAAGTGGGAATGGGAAAGGGTAAAGGTGATCCACAAGGATACTGTTTCCAAGTACGCCCAGGCCGGATTATTTTTGAAGTTGATGGTATTCCTGAAGCTATAGCTCGTGAAGCGCTTCGTAAAGCTGGGACAAAATTACCAATAAAGACTCGTGTGGTTGCTCGATAATTAAATTTATGGAAAAGAAAATTATACAAAAAAAGAAGACATTGAAAGGAGTAGTTGTTTCAGACAAGATGGACAAGACTGTTGTTGTGTCTGCAACACGATTCGTAGAGCACTCAAAGTACAAGAAACGCTTGAAGATAAGCAAGAAGTACCAAGCTCACGATGAGACTAATTCAAAGAAAGTTGGTGACAAGGTAGAAATCGAGGAGACAAAGCCAATGTCAAAGAACAAGCATTTCATTATAAAGAACTAATATTTTAGTAATAGCAAACATTTTATGATTCAAGACGGAACAGTAGTAAAAATCACAGATAACGCCGGCGGTAAAGTCGGCAAGGTTTTCAAGGTGCTCGGATCATCTCGACGTCGCTATGCTTATATTGGTGATAAGGTTATTATCTCTGTAAAAATTGCTGAACCTCGCAAAGGAGTAAAGAAGAAGGATGTTCACCAAGCAGTAGTAGTTCGCACAACAAATGCTTATCGCCGAGCTGATGGTTCATATATTCGATTCGACGACAATGCAGTTGTGATTTTAGAAAAAGATAAGCAGGATCCAAAAGCAGGTCGTGTGTTCGGTCCAATTCCTCGTGAGCTTGCAGAGCGTGGATATCAAAAAATTATTTCATTAGCCCCAGAAGTTATATAATTTTATGCACATAAAAAAAGGAGATAATGTAATAATCCTTGCTGGTAGTAATAAAGGCAAGAAAGGGAAAATAGTAAAATCAATTCCAGCAGAGAATATGGTGGTTGTTGAAGGTATAAATATGAAGAAGAAGAATATGAAAGGCCGAAAAAGAGGCGAGAAAAGTCAGATTTTGGAAATAGCAATGCCAATCCACGCTTCAAATGTTAAAAAGGTTGCTTAATTAATTATTTTTATATGGAAACAGTTAAACAAAAAGAAAAGAA
>CAZOLF010000009.1:0-15496 GCA_964580855.1 uncultured Candidatus Saccharibacteria bacterium | reverse complement strand
GTAAAGGTGGTAGTGTCTGTTGGTACAGGGTCAGGAATCAAGCGCGACAAAAACCGCAATACTTTTATTGCTGACCGCTTGGGTAAAATATCTGGTCAAAAGCCAGCAACTCGTTCTGCAAAGAAATCAATCGCAAGCTTCAAGACTCGTTTGGGTGACCCTATTGGTGTTATGGTAACACTTCGTGGTGCGCGTATGTACGCTTTCCTCGACAAGCTTATAAACGTTGCGCTTCCTCGTACAAAAGACTTTCGTGGTATAGAGAAGAAGATTGTAGATAATATTGGTAATCTTACACTCGGTATCAAAGAGCACACAATCTTTCCTGAAACTGCAGACGAAGAACTCAAAGATGTGTTTGGTCTTGCAATCACTCTTGTAACAACAGCAAAGAAAAAAGATGAAGCTCTAGAATTTTTCAAACTCATCGGTATTCCATTCAAAAAATAAGCATTTCTCAAAAATCCCCGAAAGGGGATTTTTACTTGACTATTTAAATATAAAATGTACTCTAAAGAATAAGTTAAACCCTTCTTTATATGGACCCTGCAGATAAAAGAGCGATCTTGCTATTTGTAATAGCAATGACATTGATTTTGACTTTCCACCATTATTCTAGGAAAGTAGAGGAAGAAACTCCTACAATTTCTGATTCTAACTGGAAAGAGTTTATCGCAGTTCAAAATGCGATAGAAAAAAGAAAGGATTCCACCAAATCCAATTCTAAGGTTGTTAATATGAAATAACCTAAATTTTAAAAAAAACTTGTGAGTAAAATGGCGATCCTATGGATGCGCTATTTTCATTTGACTTCCATTAGGCTATCTGATAGTATAGGGGGAGTTCCTTAATTTGGCTGATCCGCTTTTCTCCTTAAGAGCTTTAGTGAGCTTCTAAGAAAACAAGCGTGACATCACCAAATTATTGAGCATATTTTTATTTATGGCAAAAACCTCAGTAATTGCAAGACATTTAAAGAAGTCAAAATTTACTAGTCGAGAAACAAATCGATGTTTTCGTTGTGGCCGAGGTCACGCTTTTATGAGAGATTTCGGACTTTGCCGTATTTGCTTCAGAGAGCTCGCAAACGAAGGTATGCTTCCAGGAGTTCGAAAATCAAGTTGGTAATTTAAATAATATATATGGATCAAATCGCAAACATGATAAATATGATAAAGAACGCAAGTGGACGTGAACACGAGTCTATTACTGTTCCTTATTCTAAAATCAAAATGGCAATTGCTGAATGTCTTAAAAACGAGGGCTACCTTTCTTCAATCAATCAAAAATCTCAAAAAGGTTTCCCTGTACTCGAACTTGGACTTTCATATGTAGATGGTGCACCAAAAGTTAACGGTGTTGATCGAATTTCAAAATCTTCATGTCGTGTATACACAAGTTCAAAGGATATTCGCGGGGTAAAGCACGGTCATGGGATAATGGTTCTTACAACACCAAAAGGAATTTTAACAGACAAGCAAGCACGCAAGGAACATGTCGGCGGGGAAGTGCTTTTTAAGATGTGGTAATTATTTTATGTCACGTATAGGAAAACAAACAATTTCAATAGCATCTGGTATCGAGGCAAAATTGTCTGGAAAGACTTTTTCTGTAAAAGGACCAAAAGGTTCTTTAACTCGTGAGTTTCCAGGGGACGTAACAATTAACATCGAAGGCACTGAAATAACTTTTACTCCAAAGAACGCTGACGACAAGACAAACCGCGCTTTGTGGGGGACATACGCATCTCATGTGAAGAATATGATCAACGGTGTTTCAACCGGTTACTCTAAAAAGTTAATCCTCGAAGGAGTTGGATTCAAGTCTGAAGTTGCAGGAGCTATCTTGAAGCTTGCTCTCGGATTTTCTCACCCAGTAAATGTTCCAATTCCAACTGGGCTTGAAGTCAAAGCTGAAAAGAATGTAATAACAGTCTCAGGTATTGATAAGGAATTGGTTGGTCAGTTTACTGCAAAGGTTCGTGCTCTAAAGAAGCCAGAACCATATAAAGGTAAAGGTTTCCGATATGATGATGAAGTTATTCGTCGTAAGCAAGGTAAAAAAGCTGCGTAATTTAATTTGAAATTTTATGAACAAAAAACAAGAAAAAAGAATAAGATTGAAAGCAAAAATCCGCACCAAAGTTGTTGGTACAAGCGAGCGCCCACGTCTTTCTGTTTTTCGATCAAATCAATATATCTATGCTCAACTAATCAATGATACGACTCGTTCAACGATCGTTTCTACATCTGATATCACCAACAAGAAAGGTACAAAGACAGAGCGTTCAATCACAGCCGGAACAGAGTTAGCAAAAAGTGCTATCGCGAAAGGGATAAAAGCAGTTGTCTTTGACCGTAACGGTTTCAAATATACAGGCCGTGTGAAAGCCCTTGCTGATGCTGCACGCGCGGGGGGATTAATCTTTTAATATTTTATATGTCAGAAATAACAAAACCACAAAACAATAAAAACTTTACACCTAATCGCTCTGGGGGTAATTCCGGTGGACGGGGTGGTGGCGAGCGAAAGCCACGTGCATTTTTCGAACGCCCAAAGCCAGAGTTTGACCAAAAGATGATTTCAGTACGTCGTGTTACACGTGTGGTTGCTGGAGGACGCCGAATGAGTTTCGCTGTAGCGCTTGCTATTGGTGACAAGAAAGGTTCATTAGGACTTGGTACAGGCAAGGGAGGTGATACTGCGCTTGCAATCGCCAAGGCTTTGCGTGCTGCAAAAAAGAATATGTTCCAGATTAAAACTACAAAGGATATGTCAATTCCGTATGATGTTTCTGCAAAGTTCTCAAGTTCTAGAATTACATTTATGCCAAATCGTGGTAAGGGTCTAGTTGCAGGAAGTACTGTACGTGAAATGCTTACTCTTGCTGGGATCAAGAACATTACTGCAAAGATTAATTCTGGAAGTAAGAACAAGCTTAACAACGCCCGAGCAACTTATGCTGCTTTGTATCAAATTCGTAACAAAGCCGGTAAGACTGCCCCAGTCATTGTTCCAGTAGTACCAATTGTTCCAACTGAAGTAGAAGTAGTAAAAGAATAATATAAATTATATGCAACTAAACACACTAAAAAGAAAGACACCAAATAGAAAGAAGAAGCTTGTTGGCCGAGGAGGCACACGAGGTAAAACTTCAGGCCGTGGTACTAAAGGTCAGAACGCACGTGCTGGACACAAGAAACGCCCAGAGATTCGTGATATGATAAAGAAGTTGCCGAAGCTTCGAGGATACCGCTTCAATTCAACAGTGAATAAAGCTACAGCTGTGAATGTCGGTGCTCTAAATATTTTCGATGATGGCGCAACTATAGATCGAGGGATGCTTTTGAAAGCAAAACTTGTTCGATCAGTGAGTGGTAAACTCCCAATAATAAAAATTTTGGGTACAGGTGAAATTTCTAAAAAAATTCACATCCCTCTTGGAATCAAAGTCTCAGCCTCTGCGAAGGCAAAAATTGAGAAAGCCGGTGGTAGTATAAAATAAATTTTAAATGGAAAAAGTTTGGAACAAATTAACAATGATTTTTAAAGACCGGACGTTGCGCAAGCGTGTCTTGTTTGTTCTTGGTGCCCTACTTGTTTTTCGTTTGTTGTCTGCAATTCCAATTCCTGGTATCGACACTGTTCGTCTTGCTCAGGTTATAAATAACAATCAACTTCTTGGGGTATTCAATGTTTTCTCTGGTGGTGGACTTTCAACATTTTCTATAATAATGCTTGGTGTTGGTCCTTATATTACTGGGTCAATCATAATGCAACTTCTTACAATGATGGTTCCACGGTTAAAGAGAATGTATCAAGAAGAAGGCGAGATGGGGCGGAAGAAATTCAGCCAGTATAGCCGTATAATCACAGTACCACTTGCTATTATTCAAGGCGTAAGTTTGCTTATCCTTTTATCTCGACAAGGTGTCCTTCCTGAGTTAACTCCTTTTGAGATGATCGCCAATGTTTCTGTTGTTGTTGCGAGTTCAATGTTGTTGATGTGGATAGGTGAGTTAATGTCTGAATTTGGCATCGGCAATGGTGTGTCTCTAATCATATTTGCTGGTATCGTCGCAAGCTTACCTGCAAGTGTTGGACAATTTATATTTACTTTTGATGTTGGACAATTGCCTGTATACATACTCTTTGTTGTAGTTGGAGTATTGATCGTAGCAGGCGTGGTAGTAATTACTGAAGCCGAGCGCCCAATTCCCGTAACTTATGCCAAGCAGGTCCGAGGGAGTCGTACAACAGGAGGTGCTCAGACATATTTACCATTGCGTGTGAACCAAGCTGGAGTTATTCCAATTATTTTCGCACTTTCTATTTTGATGTTTCCACAGATTATAGGTAATCTACTATCTACTTCTGAGAATGTCCGACTACTAGCTCTTTCAAAGGGACTTTTGTGGTTTGTAAATAGTGTATGGTTGTACTCTTTGACTTACTTTATACTTGTATTTTTGTTTACATATTTTTATACAGCGGTTACTTTCGATCCTAAGCAAATGGCTGAAAACTTGCAAAAAGGTGGAGCATTTATTCCAGGTATTCGTCCAGGTCTTGCCACAGAAGAATATGTGGCTCGTATCCTTACTCGTATAACACTCGTGGGAGCGATATTCCTCGGTGTTATTGCTGTCCTTCCTCTGGTTATGAAAGCGGTGACTGGAATTGCCTCATTTGCTATTGGTGGAACGGCCCTTCTCATTGTTGTTTCCGTCGTTCTTGATTTGATTAAAAAAGTTGAAGCGCAACTCTCAATGCGAGAGTATTAAAATCCCACTACTGAGTGGGATTTTTTAATGTTTAATTTTTAGTATATAATAAGACTTATGAATAAACCGTATACATTTGTATTCTTTGGCATCGTTGGCTCTGGGAAAGGGACTCAAGTTGAGTTGTTGCAAAAATATTTGAAAGACAAGAATCTTGCCGAAGACTTTGTTTTTGTTTCCCCTGGTAACCAATACCGCAAACTAATAAGTGAAGGAATTTATACAGGACAACTTGTGAAAACAACTCTCGAAAAAGGATTTCTACAACCCGACTTTCTTACGACAGGTTTAATTACGAGTGTCCTTGCTTTCGAAATGAAGGAAAACTCATGTCTATTTGCTGATGCTTACCCAAGGACGATTTCTCAAGCTACTTCGTTTGAGGAAATTATGAAATATTATAATAGAGATGATATTAAAGTTATTTATATAGAAGTTGAACGCGAAGAGGCGATCAAGCGTATGAAATTGCGTGCACGTGCTGATGATACAGATGAAGGTATAGCAAAAAGATTCGATGAATATGTAAACAATGTCATTCCAGCTATGAATTATTTTAAAGATAAAATGGGTTACACACTTTACACAATCAATGGCGAGCAATCTATCGAAGATGTGCACAAAGAATTAATAAGTAAAATTGGACTTTAATATGGATAATACGCACATAATTATATCGTTAGGGGGGTCTATGGTTGTACCTGATTTACCAGATTCTTTGTATGTAAAAAATTTTGTATCACTAATAAATGAGTATGTAAAAAAAGATTTCAAATTTATTATAATTGTTGGTGGGGGAAAAATATGTCGGAATTATCAGAATGCTTTGAAAGAAATCCGTAATGTATCTAATGAAGAATTAGATATTTTAGGCGTGCACAGTACAGTTTTTAATGCCCAATTTGTGAGAATGTCATTTGGAGAAAATGCGTATAAGGAAGTTTTGCAAGGTCCAGATAATCTACTAAATGTTGATTCAAAAATAATAATTGGTGCCGGATGGAAATCAGGAAACTCCACCGATCTAATAGCTATTCTTTCTGCTGAAAAAGTTGGTGCAAAGAAAGTAATTAACCTTTCAAATATTGATTATGCTTACAATAAAGACCCAAATAAATTCTCTGATGCTGTAAAGATAGAACACTCGAGTTGGGCCGACTTTCGTGCAATACTACCAAAGGAATGGAACCCAGGTTTAAATGCGCCATTTGACCCTATAGCAGCTCTGAAAGCCGAAAGCGAAGGTATAGAAGTTGCCATAATGAACGGCAAAAATCTCGAAAATCTCAAAAATTACCTAGACGGACAATCTTTCATAGGGACTGTTATCCGCTAGTCTATTGCGGTACAATATAATAATGGAAACAAGGAATTGCCAGAATTGCAAAAATGATTTTATCATCGAGCCGGATGACTTTTCTTTCTATTCGAAGATCAATGTCCCACCACCAACTTGGTGTCCAGAGTGTCGAATGATACGTAGACTTAATTGGCAAGGAGTAAAACAGCTATATAAAAAGAAGTGTGAAAAGACAAATGAATTATTAATAACAACACACTCTCCAGATTCTCCTTATAAAATTTACCGGCAAGATATTTGGTGGGGGGATAGTTGGGATCCTAAAGATTATGGAAGAGAATATGATTTCTCGAAGCCATTTTTTCAGCAACTTAAAGAACTTTTTGTTGATGTCCCACTACCAGCTCTCTATACAGATTATTCTACGATGGTTAATAGTGATTATTGTAACGCCGCTAGTAGTTGTAAAAATTGTTATCTTGCTTTTCGTTCTACAGGCGCAGAGGACAGCGCTTATATAAGTACTGTTGTGGATATTAAAGGATCCTTTGATGTATCCTTCTCTAATCATTCCGAGTTATGCTATGAAATTCTCCGTGTTAATAAAAGCTACAAAGCATTTTATAGCCAACACTGTGAAGATTGTTTTGAAATTTATTTTTGCAGTGATTTAGTTGGGTGCTCTAATTGTTTTGGTTGTATAAATTTAGTTAATAAAAAATATTGTATTTTTAATGAGCAATATTCTAAAGAGGAATATCTACATAAAATAAAAGAATTCGACTGGTCAACAGCCGAAGGTGTAGAAAAATGTAAACAGCAAGCACTCGATTCAATGTTAAAATATCCAAGGAAGAATATGCGTGGTAAAAATAATAGTAATGTTTCTGGGGATTATATCTTTAATTCTAAAAATGCTCTTGATTCTTATATGGTTGGCAATGGAGAAGATTGTCGCTACTGTCAATTTACAAAAGAAGGTCCTATTTCTAGTTCTTACGACTACTCCTTTTTCGGTGACGGAGCAGAACGTATATATGAATCATGTTGGGTTGGTTTGAATGCTTATAATAATAAATTCTGTGCATGGGATTACTATGCGAGTGACATTGAATATTCTTTTGGTTGTCATAGTTCTAGAAATGTGTTTGGCTGTTCTGGAATCAGAAAAGGGGAATATTGTATTTTGAACAAGCAATATTCAAAAAAGGATTATGAAGAATTAATTCCAAAAATCAAAAAACATATGACGGAAATGCCATATGTGGATTCTCTTGGGCGAGTATATTCTTATGGGGAAATGCTTCCACCCGAATTTTCACCGTGGGCGTACAATGAATCAACGGCCAATGATGTTTTTCCTTCAAATCAAAAGGAAGTTGAAAAAAGAGGAATGTTTTGGCGTGTTACCGACACTCGGGAATATCAAGAGGCTAGCATTGAAACTCCAAAATATTCCAAAGATGCACCCGATGATTTTGTGAAAGAAATCTTGAAATGCAATACATGTGAAAAAAATTATAGACTTATACCAATAGAACTTCAGTTTTATAAGCGATTTAATATATCGATACCAAGAGAATGCTTTTTTTGTAGAGATACAAAACGAACGAATTTGTTAAACCCCATTAAAATATATAATAGGATTTGTGATAAGTGTAAAAAAGAAATCCAATCTTCTTACTCCCCAGATCACCCAGAGATTATCTATTGTGAAAAATGTTATCAGCAAGAGGTGATATAATTTATATATGAATTCTGAAATCAAACAATGCCAAAATTGCAAATCTGATTTTATCATCGAGCCGGATGACTTTTCTTTCTATTCGAAAATTGATGTTCCACCACCGACATTATGCTCGGAATGCAGACGTCAACGCAGATTGGCTTGGCGGAATGATTTGAGTTTTTACAATAGGACTTGCGATTTGTGCGGAGATAAAATAATTTCTCTATACCATCAGGACAAACCTCTAACAGTTTATTGTAATAGGTGTTGGTGGAGTGACAAGTGGGACCCTAAAATTTATGGAAGAGATTTCGATTTTACCCGTGGATTTTTCGAGCAGTATCGAGAACTTCAAGATCAAGTTCCACTCCCAGCAATGTTCAATGACGACGGTGTAGGGAGTGTTAATTCTGAATATACGCAGAATACAACTTTCTCAAAAAATATGTATATGGGGGCTATCGCATGGTATGCCGAAGATTGTATGTATTTCTACAACAATGCCGGGCCTGAAACGCGTGATGTAGTTGATTCCATGGACGCTTTTAATTACTCGCAAGTAATTTATGATTCAGTATTTTTAGAACATTGCTACAATTGTCGATCTGGCTACTATTCAACCGGACTTTCTGATTGTATTTTTACTTATGATTGCAAGGGTTGTACGAATTGTTTTATGTGTGTAAATGCTCGACAAAAAAGTTATTGTATAAAGAATGTTCAATATGCAAAAGAAGAATATCAAAAAATTTTAGAAAGCTACAGGCTCGATACTTACACAGGGGCAGAACGTGCAAAAAAAGAATTTTTTGAATTTCTAGCTACGCAACCAAGGCGCTATGCCAATATTCGCAACTGTGTAGATTGTACTGGTGATGGGCTTTTTAACTCTAAGAATGTTAAGGATGCCTGTTTCGCAAGAGAGTGCGAAGATGTAAGATTTCTATGGAAAGGTAATCTAATAAAGGAGAGTTACGATCTGACTCCAGCAGGGAAAAGTGCGCTCTGTTATGAGGGGTTAACCCCAGATCATGATTCTAGAGTATTATTTTCAATTTATTCTCTAAAAAGCCAAGAACTTTCATATGTTGAAAATTGCCATTCATCTAAATATCTTTTTGGATGCTCTAGTATCAAGCATGGAGAGTATTGTATTTTGAATAAGCAGTATTCAAAGGAAGAGTATGAAGAGCTTGTTCCAAAAATAATTGCTCATATGAAACAGCGAGGGGAGTATGGCGAATTTTTCCCGACGGAGATTTCACACTTTGGATACAACGAAACTATGGCGCAAGAGTATTTTCCAATTACAAAAGAAGAAGCACTTTCGAAAGGATATAAATGGTGGGACCATATTCAGAAAACTACAGGCAAAGAAACAATTAAAACAAATGAAATTCCTGATTCGATAAAAGATGTTGAGGATTCAATCTTAAATGAAGTCCTTGCTTGTATTGAATGTGAAAGAAATTACAAAATTGTAAAAAATGAACTGACTTTTTATAGGAAGCATGGGATTCCAATTCCAAGAAGTTGTTTCTACTGCAGGAATAGTGCACGGTTTAAATTGGAAAATCCATTGAAACTTTGGCACAGAAATTGCATGTGCGACCAAGAAGGCCATGATCATAAAGGAAATTGCATAAATGAATTTGAAACTCCTTATGCGCCAGACAGACCAGAGAAAATATATTGTGAAAGTTGCTATTTAAAAGAAGTGGTGTAATATTACCTTGTATGACAATCCATATCAAGACAAAAGAACAAATTGAGATTATCCGTGAAGGGGGGAGGCGTTTGGGTACAATTCTCGATAAAGTTGGCAAGATGGTTGCTCCAGGAGTTACAACTGCCGAGCTTGATGAATATGCCTACAAATTGATCAAAGAGGGTGGAGATACCCCCGCATTTCTCAATTACAAGCCAGACGGGCACCACAAAGCCTTTCCTTCTTCATTGTGTACTTCAGTGAACAGCGAAGTGGTTCATGGGATTCCTAGCAAGAAGAGGGTCTTGAAAGAAGGCGATATTATTTGTATAGATCTTGGTATTAAACACAAGGGCTATTTTACTGATCATGCGATTACAGTACCAGTTGGGAAAATTTCTAAACGTGATCAAAAATTAATTGCTGACACAAAAGAAGCAATGGAGATCGGAATCTGGGCTTGTAAAAATGGCAATACAACAGGTGATGTAGGCTACGCTATTGAGCAATTTGTAAATAAAAAGTATGGGATAGTGCGCGAGTTGGCAGGGCATGGAGTGGGGATTGAAATCCATGAAGATCCTTACGTACCTAATTTTGGGAAGCCCGGCAAAGGCGTGAAATTGATTCCTGGGATGATAATTGCCATCGAGCCAATGCTGACAAATGGTAAGGCGGATATTGTGGTACTCGACGATGGCTATACAATTAAAACTTCTGATGGTTCTCGTGCGGCTCATTTTGAGCATACAATTCTAATCACTAAAGACGAGCCAGAAATACTTACACTGGCTTCATAAAAAATACTCTTAAAATAGGACACAAAATTTTTTGCTAAAAATTTTGTCGGTTTTCACGCCATCGCGCTCGAAAGCCTATTTTAAGAGTAGTTTTTATTACGCTTGGTGGTATAATATACCCGTGGAAACTTTTAATTTAAACAAAGCCCCAAAATTTCAAAGCCCAGAAGAAGAGGTGTCATATTTACGTGAACAACTCAAACAAAGAGAGCAACAGCTTTCAAGCCAAGGTGAAGCTGTTGGGACAGAATCTTTGGCGCACGATATAATTCATGAATATCGCAAATTGGAACCTCAGAGTGCAATGCATCCAAGTGCTGTGATGGAGCCAAAAGCTGAGCAGGAGATTGTGTTGCGTCTAAATCCTGAATCTCATGATACGCAAATGGAAGAAATGCTTGGAGTGTTGCTCGACAAAGGGATTGCCGCTGCACTTTCGATAGTTGCCAAATTACAAAACCCACACCTTGATGATGATTTTCACCGATTCTTGGTTCAGTATTTATTGAGCACTCATAAAGTTCCAGGCCTTACTGATAGTACCCCTCTTTTTAAATCTTTAAATATGCGATTGTTTGAAATCACGTTGCCTGAGCCTACCGATGAAAATAAAAAAGGGCTCAAAGAACTTCTATCAGCTATGGAGCAATTCTATGCTGGTATGCATTCTGTCGGTGAGGGAAGGCAGAATTATAACCGTAATCATTTTACTGTTGAGATTGCTCTTTCTGATAAAAGTGATCAATTTGTTTTTTATACAGCAGTTCCTGCAAACAAAGCTGACCTTTTTGAAAAGCAACTTCTTGGGGTGCATGCAAATGCTAAGATCATCGAGGTCCCTGACGACTACAATATTTTTACAGAAGGTGGGAATGTGGCAGGTTCATACGCAACGCTCGCTCATTACGATGTGTACCCAATCAAACTTTACGACAATATCGACCACGACCCACTCAATATCATACTCAATGTTTTCACGAAAATGAAAAAGGACGGGGAAGGTGCGTCGATACAATTCTCTATTTGCCCCGAAGATGATGAAATCGTGAAGCAATTCCACCTAACCCTTTTAGATGTTAAAGATGGGATGTCAGTTCGGACAGCAAGCTCTATGACTCGTCAGTTCACGAAAGAATTTGGGAAACTTGCCAAAGAAATGATCTTTGGTGCCTCGAAAAACAAGGATGAAAAGAAAGTAAACGATCGCGCGGTGGAAGCTATTACTGAGAAAATCAAAAGTACAATCATGAAGACTAATATTCGTGTAGTTGCTTCAGCGGAGACCAAGGAGCGTGCACGAGAGATTGTAGGGGATCTTGAATCATCCTTCAATCAATTTACTGAGTCTGATCGGAATGGTTTTAATTGGAATCGTGCAGAAGGGGCCAAGCTTTCTGATTTGGTTCATAATTTTTCATACAGAGTTTTTTCTGAAGAATATGGTATGCCTCTTAATCTTAAAGAACTTGCAACAGTATTTCATTTCCCATATGGAATTTCTGATTCACCTCAACTCAAACAGGCAAAAGCTGGGATTGCACCTGCCCCTATTGAGATGGGGAATACGGGTATCGCGATTGGTCACAATGAATACAGAGGCAAGGATACAACGATTCATTTTGCCCCTGAGGATAGAATGCGACACTTCTATGTTATTGGTCAGACGGGTACAGGTAAGACTACAATTATGAAGAATATGATTGCGCAGGATATTAAGGCAGGTCATGGAGTTTGTTATATTGATCCACACGGTACTGATATCCAAGACATTCTATCGTATGTGCCAAAAGAGCGCATTGATGATGTTATTTATTTTGACCCAGCATATACTCCACGCCCGATGGGTCTTAATATGCTTGAATTTGACCAAAGATATCCTGAACAGAAAACTTTTGTGGTGAATGAATTGATGGGGATTTTCAACAAGCTTTTCGATATGAAGACAAGTGGTGGGCCAATGTTTGAACAATATTTTAAAAACTCCGCGTTTCTTATAATGGAGGACCCTGATAGTGGTTGTACATTGCTTGAAATTTCGCGTGTCCTTTCCGACAAAGCTTTCCGAGATATGAAGCTCTCCAAATGCAAGAATCCAATTATTAAACAATTTTGGCAGACAGCGGAGCAGACAACAGGGGATCAATCTCTTGCTAACTTTGTTCCATATATTTCATCTAAATTTGATAACTTTATTTCCAACGATATTATGCGCCCTGTAGTTTTGCAGGAAAAATCTGTCTTTAATTTCCGCGAGATTATGGACAATAAAAAGATTTTGTTGGTTAACCTCTCAAAAGGTCGCCTCGGGGAGATCAATGCCAATCTTATTGGTATGTTACTTGTAGGTAAAATCCAAATGGCTGCTCTGTCACGTGTAGATATGTATGGCAAGAAAATGGAGGACTTCTTCCTTTATATTGATGAGTTCCAGAATGTTACAACTGATTCTATCGAGTCAATTCTTTCAGAAGCTCGTAAATATCGACTCTCGCTAACTGTGGCTCATCAATACATTTCGCAACTTGAAGATAAAATAAAAAATGCGGTTTTTGGTAACGTTGGTTCTCTCGCCGTATTTCGTGTAGGGGCTGAAGACGCACAATTTCTAGAGAGTAAATTCAAGCCAGTTTTTACTGCACACGATATTATGAAGATCGACAATCGCAACGCTTATGTCTCAATGCTTATAAATGGTCAGCCAACAAAACCTTTTAATATCGCAACCTTTCCTCCACCACTAGGTAATATGGAAATTGTAAATAGCCTAAAAGAGCTCTCGTATCTGAAATATGGTCGTGAAAGAAGTGAGATAGAAGAGGAAATAATGAACAAATACCGTCAATAATTCCCAGATAGCGCCTCAGGCTCTATCTGGTTGGATTTTCAGGGTTTTTCTGGTATTATGCTCATATATTAATTTAAAATAAAACTTATGGATATGAAATACGAGAAATCTTTAATAATTGTGAAGCCGGATGCAGTGCAAAGAAATTTGATTGGTGAAATAGTTTCCCGAATAGAAAGAAAGGGGCTTAAAATTGTTGGTATGAAAATGATGAGTATCGAGGATGCCCTTCTAGAAGAACACTACGTGCATATTAAAGATAAGCCATTCTTCCCAGGCATTAGAGATTTTATGAAGTCTTGTCCTGTGATTGTATTTGCTGTTGAGGGGATAAATGCTGTTTCTGCACTTCGTTTACTTGTTGGGCCAACTAAAGCTTGGGAAGCTAATGCTGGCACTATTCGTGGAGATTTCTCACTTTCAACTCAATCAAATTTAGTCCATGCTTCGGATTCAGTAGAAAATGGTGAAGTGGAAGTGATGAGATTTTTTACCAAAGATGAGCTTTTTGCTTATGAGAAAATTGATACTGATTTTATTTACGCAGAACATAAAAAATAAAAAAAATGATAAAGGTCATACTTTTTGACGCAGATGGAGTACTGGTAAATGGAGAGCGTTTCAGTACCGTGCTTCATAGAGAATATGGTATATCTATTGAAAAAACCTTGCCATTTTTCAATGGGCCTTTTCAGGAATGTCTTATTGGCAATGCCGATCTCCGAGAGACTGTTGCTCCTTATTTAGACGAATGGGGCTGGACGAAAGGCGTAGATGCCTTTCTGGACTATTGGTTCAATGCTGAACATACGATCAACGAAGAACTGATTAATTATGTTCAAGAGTTAAGAGCAAAAGGAATTTTGTGTTTTGTGGCAACCAATAATGAAAAATATCGATTCGGATATATGCTCGACAAGATGGGCTTTGCAAAAAGTTTTGATAAGACTTATTCTTCAGCGCATTTAGGATCTAAAAAACCTGATGTGGAATTTTTCCAAAAAATCTTCAATGAATTGGAGGGTGTAGAGAAAAATGAAATATTATTTCTGGATGATGACGAAAATAATGTACAAAGTGCCAAAGAATTTGGATTTAATGCAGAGATTTATGAATCAGTAGATCAAGTGAAAAAATTTTTCTTTTAAATGATATTTGAAACAGTGTCAAAAGTGTGTTTTTTTGGAAAAATACTTGCGGAATGTAGTTGAAAGCGTATACTTCAGGTAGGGTTATTACGGCATATTACCTAGAACATTATTTTCAGGGAGCATCGGTCAATTACAACTTTGGTTTTAATTGCAATGCACCCACCTAGCGTAACGCTACGGTAATATCTCCGGGAGTAGCCCTAAATGAATGATTCTCGAAGCTTTGACTTTCGAGGATTTTTCATTTTTAGGAAATTTTTATTTTATTTGATATCCTTTGTATATGATTGATCGTAAAAAAATACTCTCGCTTCTCGCAATACTCTTTTGTTTTTTATGTGTGGTCAATTTGGTGGCTATGAAGGGCCTATGGTATTACATTTTTTGGTATTTTGATATGCCAATGCACTTTCTGGGTGGGGTAGCTATACTTTTCTTGGTTGCATATGTGCTTTATAAGCCACTACAAGATTCCAAATATCCAATATTACTGTGCCTTCTTTTTACGTTGGCTATCGGTATTGGGTGGGAAGTTTTTGAGTATGTATTCAATAACCTAATAGCCGGAATGACCTTTAGTTTTATGGACACTATTTCGGATATATTTTTTGATATGAGTGGGGTAATACTGGGTATTTTAATAGTTTACACAAATAAATTAAAAATTGGCAATATTACTAAGCCTCGCGTATAATGAAGCAATATGGAAATAAAAGATAATAAGCTCAAGCTTACTTTTGCGTCAGGCGCTGGGATGGTGACTGGTTCTAACTTTTTGCTTGAGGGTAATGGTAAGAAATTCTTAGTAGATTGTGGACTTATCCAAGGGGAGAAATTGGCAGACGATGAAAATTGGATGCCATTCCCATACCCAGTAAATGAAATTGATATCCTATTTATAACCCACGCTCACGTTGATCATATCGGCAGAATCCCAAAGCTAATCTCTGAGGGATTTAAAGGTAGGATTGTGTCTACGATCCCTACGAAAGAAATTACCGAGCTTATGCTTCTCGATACACTTAATATTTTAAAGCACGATAAGACTCACGATTTAGCGCATATATATACTACCGAAATTATATCCGAAGCAATGAGCCTATGGGATACACTTGAATATCATCAGACTTTAAATGTTGATCATGGTTTCCAGTTTGCTTTTAAAGATTCTGGGCACAT